>NZ_JBGCCX010000185.1:0-10964 GCF_045105015.1 Psychroserpens sp. | reverse complement strand
GGTTGTCTTTAAGTTCTTTACTTACTTTTTTTTGTTCGTAATTTACTATGGCGTTTACTTGAGTATTCGAAGTACCTTCACATATAATAAAATAATTACAAACCGTATTTTCAATTTCTCTTAAATCCAGAATTGTAATCTCCTTTCCTTTTACATCTTCAATTCCAGCTATGACTGTTGCTATAAGTTCGTCTGGGCTTGTATTTTTTTTCGCCATTAAATTGGTTTAAGTTTGTGCAAAGTTATTATTTTTTTTAGTCTTATTATGGTTAATTCATTATAAGAAATTCTTAAAGTTTTTTTACACAGTATATGCATATAATCAAACTTAATGCCATTGACTCTACAAATTCGTTTTTGCGACAGCTAAGTGCAAAAGAATCTGTTAAAGATTTTACTGTAGTAGTTGCAGAACACCAAACTAGTGGTCGAGGGCAATTGGGTGCGAAATGGCAATCTAAAAATGCTAAAAACCTCATGTTTAGTGTGTTTAAAGATCTGTCAGGTTTAGATCCAGCATTACATTTTTACTTAAGTATGGCTGTGTCATTGGCTGTTTTTAAGGCTTTAAAGCTTTTGCAAATAAGTACACTTGAAATTAAATGGCCTAACGACATTTTGTCAGAACAACAAAAATTATGTGGTATTTTAATTGAAAACGTCATCAAACAAAATTGTTTACAATCTTCTATTATAGGAATTGGTATCAATGTTAACCAAACACAGTTTCGAGATTTGCCTAAAGCCACATCTTTGCAACTGATATCAGGAAAGCACTTTGACAGAGATCAAGTACTTCATGAGGTTTTAATACAAATGAAGCACTACTTTTCGTTAATCGATTCTAAATTATATGATGAATTGAAGCTTGATTATGAAAGTAAATTGTTCAGAAAAGACAAACCTTCAACCTTCAAAGATCTTTATAATAATATATTTACAGGATACATCAAAGGTGTAAGTGATTCAGGTCATCTGATGGTGCTTGTTGAAGATGACATTATTAGGTCATTTGAACTCAAAGAAGTTCAATTATTATATTAAACAGCTGTTGGAATATTAACAGATAAAGTTTCTATAAATTTAGATATTGGCCCTTTAATCATCATAGCCATCATCGCATTAAATTCCCCATCAAAAGTTAGTTGAGCTTCGCTCGAATTTTCATCAATAGCTTTAATGTCTGCTGTTAGAGAGAAATCTAATTTACCACCTGCTGCCCCCAAAACAATTTTGTTTGGAGAGATAGCTTCTTTCTTTTTAAGCACAATTTCTGGCATACCTTTTAACGCAAATACAAATTTGTCCTCATCTAAGACTTGAAATTTACTAATGTTTTCGGGCATTAATTTTTCGAAATTTTTTATGTCAGATAAAAAGTCAAATGTGTCTTTAGCTGATTTAGGAATTGTTGTTTTTGGTGATTCTAAATTCATTCTTTACGTATTAGTATTAATTATTGGGTATGTATTCAAAATCCGTTCCATTCACTCGGATTGGCATTCCAAAGTGCTAAAATGTCTTGTTCTTTTGATGTAATATACTTTGTGTCTAGTGCTTGTTCTAACAAATTTTCATAGTTGCTTAAAGTGTGTAAAGTAACTTCAGCATTTTCAAAATTTTTACGCGCAACTTCAAATCCATAAGAAAAAATAGCAACCATGCCCTTAACATTAACATCTGCAGCCTCTAAAGCTTTAACTGCATTAAGACTACTTTTACCAGTACTTATTAAGTCTTCAACAACAACTACATTTTGTCCACTTTCTATAAAACCTTCAATTTGATTTTGACGGCCATGGGATTTTGCTTCAGGTCTAACATACACGAATGGTAAGCCTAATTCTTCTGCAACTAAAATACCAATTCCAATCGCACCAGTTGCTACACCAGCTATAGCATCAATATTACCATACTTAGCTTCAATTTGTTTGGCCATTGTAGTACGAATATAGTTTCTAATTTTTGGAAAAGAAAGTACAATTCTATTGTCGCAATAAATTGGAGATTTCCAACCTGAAGCCCAAGTAAAAGGAGCTTTAGGTTGTAATTTTATAGCATTAATTTGTAGCAAAACTTCTGCAGTTTGCTTAGCAGTTTCTTTGTTGAAAATCATGCTGCTAAATTACATAAATTTAAAGTAATTTAATTTTAAACTTTAAATAAAAATAATATTAAAATTCAGCATTGTCGATTAAAAAAATGATATTTTTATACTCCGAATACTTTAACCAAATCAATGCATCGCATTTTTGTAAATGACAAACCTATAATTCTAACTACTCAAGTTAGTGCTGAAGATAATTTTAAAAATTATCTTTTATCATCTTCTAATATTGGTAAGATTATTAGCGAATTGAATACTACCTCGTTAAAAGAAGTTAGACTAATTGGAAAAAGAGACGATAATCTCATTAATAAGTTCTTGAAAAAATTACCCAACGTTATAGCTGGAGGTGGAAAAGTTATTAATGATCTGGATGAAACTCTTTTTATCTACAGAAATAATAAATGGGATTTGCCTAAGGGAAAAGCCGAGGCAAAAGAAACAATTGAACAAACAGCCTTGAGGGAAGTAGAAGAAGAGACAGGAGTGTCTGGTTTATCTATTGTTAAACCTATAGAAACTACATATCATATATTTAAGCGTAATGGTAAACATAAAATTAAAATTACGTATTGGTTTGAGATGAAAACCTCTTACAATGGTATTTTATCTCCTCAAGAAAATGAAGGAATTACCAAAGTAGCGTGGCTCAATCACCAAGAATCTACAAAAGCTCTAGAGAATAGTTATGCTAATATAAGATCTCTAGTCTAATCAAACTTACGTATTTATTAAAACAACTTTTACTAATGTTAAATTTCTGTCAAAGTTTTAATGAACTAAAATTATGGACATATATTTTGTTTAACTTTGACGAATAAACGTTAAACAAAAATACAATGAAAGACAAATTACTTCGAAAAAGCCCCTTTCAATTGACATTTTTATTTGTATTTGCTTTCGTTTCATCTTTAATGATGGCATCGAATGCAAATATTAATTTATCACTAGAGGATTCCTACACCTCAAATTACGCTTTATTAAATTTTTCAGATAATTGTGAAGCTAATGCCGGAACAATGAGTAATACAAACTCAGGTTTTGGCTTAACTAATGGTTCCGCTGATTTGGAAGCAACTCCAAATAACGACGCAGTTATTCCTGAAAATTATCAGCAAATATTCGTTCTTACACAAGGCGAAGGTTTAGTTATTGTAAATGCAGGTGCAGAAGCTTCATTTACGGTAACCGAGTCAGGTTATTATGCAATACACAGTTTTGTGTACAATCCTGATGTTTTAGATTTAAGCCAAATCCAATTTGGTCAAACAACAGGGTTTGATATTTTCGGATTACTAATAGAAGGAGGCGGTAAATTTTGTGCTTCTCTAGATGTAGCTGGTGCCAAATTTAAAATTGGTGGAAATACTTGTACAGCAGATGCAGGCACAATGAGTACAGACATGCCACAAGTAGAGCTTTCAAACGGAAGTGCGACAATCATGGCAATGGCAAATGGTAATGCAGTAATCCCAGAGGGTTATGCACAAGCATTTGTATTAACAGAAGGTGAAGGTTTAATAATTTTAAACTATGCATTTGAGCCAAGCTTCGAAGTAATGGAAGCAGGGAATTACACGATTCACAGTTTAGTATTAGATCCAAACACACTAGATGTCACTACAATCGTACCAGGAGTCACTACAGGATTTGATGTTTTCGGATTATTAATTGCAGGAGGTGGAGAGATTTGTGCATCATTAGATGTAGCAGGTGCACCAATCAAAGTAGATGAAGCTCAGTGTACAGCAGATGCAGGCACAATGTATTCAAGTCATCCATTATCATGTATCAATGATCAAGGCTTTGCTTCAATTTCAGCAATGCAAAACAATGCAGCTGTAATTCCTGAAGGGTATTCGCAAATCTTTGTATTGACTAGTGCATTTGACTTAGTGATCTTAGATGCTTCTGGAACTCCAGAGTTTGATATCAATCATCCAGGGTTTTATAGAATTCATAGCTTAGTATACAATCCAGAAACTTTAGATTTAGGTATCGTAAACTTTGGAAGCACAACTGGTTTTGATGTGTTAGATATTGTTGGACAAAATGATATTTGTACATCATTAGATGTTCATGGAGCAATAAATTTGGTATTACCTAAATGGATTTGTCACTTCTTTAGTGGGTCAAATTACAGAGTAGATCAAAATATGATGGTTGATAACTTTATCAGCGAATTTGATAGCTATGAAGCTTTTGAAGCTTCAATGTCTGAGGATAAATTAGATGTTAAAGTATATCCAAATCCAGTAGTTGACAACCTTTTTGTTAAGGCTGACATTATAGAAGATGAGAAACTAACTTATACAATAGTTGATATTAGCGGAAGAATTATGGCTTCAGGAACTACAACAAGTGTAATGAATAGTAGAGATATTTCTATAAATACAAGTAATCTAAATGAAGGAACTTATTTTGTAAAGTTCGATTCTAAATATCGAAGTTTCACTAAGGCAATTCAAGTCTCGAAGTAGTTTGAATTAATTTTCATTGAAAAAGAGCCGTTTAAATGCGGCTCTTTTTTTTTAAAATTTTAATAAAACCTTATGACATAATTGTTTAAGTAGAATTTTAATATTAGATTTAGTAAGTCATTTATAAATTATAACTCATGAAAAAATTCAAATTTCTTATTCTTCTTTTCCTCGTTATTTCAATTAATTCAAGCTTTGCACAAATGACAATTCCTACAAGTGATGGAACTATGGTCAGAGAAATAGCACCAAAAGATTTTAAAAACTATAAAGGTTCTGTGCTTGTTATGCCTGCTTTTAAAGCAAGAGGAACAAAAAAATGGTTGACTAAACAATTTCAAAAAAATTACGGTAAACCTTTTTTTGTAGCAGACGTTTCAGATGTTTCAACAGGATATGGTGATGACAAATATCCAATTGAGACTTATAAATACATGATTTTTATTCAGAGTTCAAAGAGTTTTTCTGGGAATACTGAATATTCTTTCCAACTCGTAGATAGAAGTACAAATACGGTTTATTATCATCCTTCTTCAGGAAATATGGTAAAGAAGTATTTGAAAAAATTAATGAAATAAGTTAATTTATACGATACAAAGGATATTGTAAATGTGCTTTTTCATAATGATTACTTTGCTTGTGTAGCCAATCTAATTGTGAATACCAATTTGAAGCAAAGCTTTCATCATTAGTTTTCTTTAAGTTAAATTCTTTTTTTAATTCAGGATTGTCATTTAATATTGAAAGCGCTTTATCCTCCCATACATAAGGTGAAAACCCTTCTTTTTGCTGAAGAATAGTATCGAAAAAATTCCAATTAAAAAATGAATCCACAGCTTGAGGTTCTAGAGTTTCTAAAATATATCTGATTGCTTTTTGATCTGTATATATAATAAAGTCTCCTTTGTTAAATGTTATGTTTTCTTCTGAAGTTTCTAAATCAACATTATAATGTAAATAATGACCTTCATAAGCTTGTTTTCTTGTTTCATAGTTTTTTATACGATATGAGTTTACAGTAAAAGTAGTATCATTTTCAAAAGGCGTCATTTCTACGTGATTTAATTTTAATAAATCAATAACTGTCCACCAATTTTTCGGAATGACATAAGCTTTTGGAATATCAATTTTTAAGCTAGGTGTCATGAAATTCTTATAAATAATATCTTTTGTAAATGGTTTAGTAGCATCGTATTTTAATCGTTGTGATCCAGTAATTTTACTTTTTGTCATTTGTCCCTCAAAACCTTTAAATTGAAGTGTTGATGTTTTAGTTGTATCGATAGACCATTGAATTGGATAGGTATTTTTATTCTGAAACTCTTCATTCGCATTTTTTCTTAATTTAGAAATTTCTTCACCTTCTGATTCTGTAATTTCAATCATACTTTTCATGAGTTCATAAGTTCCTTCAACTCTTTGTTTGTATGGTTTTAGCATGTGAGTTTCAACCATCATGCCAAGTGTGTTAAACAAAGTGGTGTATCCAGTTGAATATCTAGGTGAATCCATAAACTGACTAAATCCTTTTTCAGGAGTCCTGTTAAAAACATTTACATAAGGTGTAATATCCCAGTCTTTTTCTTTTAGTTTTTGCTCCAGTTGAGGCATCATTTTATCGTGTAAAAATTCACCTAAATGTCCACCAAGTTTATTATGTTGTGTGAATAAATGTGTTAGAGTATATTGATAATCAGCTCCATTACTAACATGATTGTCTATAAAAACATCAGGTTGTACTAAATGAAAAATTTCAGTAAAAGTTTTAGCATTCTTTGTGTCACATTTAATAAAATCACGGTTTAAATCATAATTACGTCCATTACCTCTAAATCCATATTCTAATGGTCCATTTTGATTAGTTCGTGTTGTGGAATTTCGATTTAAACTTCCTCCAACATTATAAATTGGAATTGTTACTAAAACTGTTTTTTTAGGAATAATAATATTGCCTTGAACGATATCTCTATATAACATCATTGTAGCGTCAATACCATCAGCTTCACCTGGATGGATGCCATTATTTATGAGTAAAATACGTTTGCTATTATTTCTTATCGTTTGGAAATCAAAAGTTTTGTCTTTATTAAGCGTTACGATGTGTAATGGTTTTCCAGAATCGGTTTCTCCAACTGCTTTTATCGAAATTTCAGGATATACTTCAGCCAAGTTTTTGTAAAAAGCTATTGTTTCTTCATAAGTGGCAGTTTCAGTTCCGTTTGAATTTTCAAAAACTGTTGTAAAATCAATATCGATTTTCTGGTTTTTTGAAGTACAAGAACTCAAAATCAATAAACAAAGAATGAGCTTTTTCATGGTAAAATATTTAGAAGTATAAACTTAATCAAATTCGATTAATAAATTTGAAATTGATGTTTTAGAACTCCTTAAAAAGAATTAATTTCGCTTTACTTTATTTATAAGCCATGTCGCAAACTACAAATACCATTTTAATGATTCGTCCAGTAAGTTTTAGGATGAATGAACAAACAGCTGTCAATAATTATTTTCAAGAAGACTTGAACATAAAAAATGCTGAAATTAATCAAAAAGCACAAGCTGAATTTGATGCATTCGTTCATAAGTTGCGTGCTGTTGGAGTCAATGTTATTGTGGTTGAGGATGATAAATTAATGGATACACCAGATTCAATCTTTCCAAATAACTGGGTGAGTTTTCATAAAAATGGAAATGTTGTATTGTATCCAATGTTTGCTGAAAACAGGCGAAAAGAACGACGTGAAGACGTGTTTATTCGCTTAGAAGAGGAAGGCTTTTTAATTGAAAACATAATTGATTATACAAGTGCTGAAGCTGAAGGAGTGTTTTTAGAAGGAACCGGAAGTTTACTTTTAGATCGAAATAATTCTAAAGTATATTGTGCACTATCAGCTCGTGCTGATGAAGATTTAGTAATTGAGTTTTGTGAAGATTTTGAATGCACACCTGTGATTTTTACTGCTAATCAAACTGTTGAGGGTAGGCGATTACCTATCTATCATACTAATGTGATGATGTGTTTAGCTGAAAAATTTGCGGTGATTTGTTTAGACACTATAGATGATAAAAAGGAACGAAAAAATGTGGTTAGAAATTTGAAGCAAGATGGAAAGCAAATCATCGAAATATCGGAAGAACAAATGCATCAATTTGCGGGAAATATGCTGCAAGTTCAAGGTCATAAAAACCAACGTTACTTAGTTATGAGTCAAGCTGCACATGATAGTTTGACACCAAAGCAAATAGCTGTAATAGAAAAGTTTTGTCCAATTTTATCAAGCTCTATAGAAACTATTGAGACTTGTGGTGGTGGAAGTGCACGTTGTATGATGGCTGAAGTGTTTTTACCGAAGGCTTAATCTATTTTATTAAAAATGTAACCGCCTTTTTCTGCTCCCCAAATGTGTTCGTCTTTGTCGTCAAAACCTCTATCCCAAGAGATAATTTTATCAGAGAAGATCTCAACTTCACTAGTAGCATAAGATGCTCCATATAAAGTACTTTTGCATGTTTTTTCTCCAGTTTCGCCTTTATAGTAATCAGAATCTAAACGTTTCAGAATAACTTCACAACCTTTCTTTTGAGATACTTGATTCATTGATAACGAGTCAAACGCTTTTGGTGTTTTCCACTTGCCAATCCATAATGAATCATGTTTAATGGTGTAAATAGCAGAACTAAACATACTGTCATTTAATTGTGTTACTTCATAAATACGTTGTCTATATGGTTTGCTTTGTTTTGCATTTAAGGCTTGTTCAACATATAAATAGTTGCCTTTGTCTTCCCAAATTGGATACATGTGAAGCGAGATATTGAAATACGTACTATCAATTTCAGCTTGAATTTCGGAGTTAAAAGAACCTTGCATCATACCAAATAATTCTTGAAGATGATTTGCTTCAATTTTATTGTTTTCTGCATTATCAGGTGATTTTTCAGAATTTTTACAGCTAAAAAGAGTTGCAATAAATGCAAGAGAGATAATAAGATGTTTCATGGTTGATTGCTTTTGGCTAAGATACACAAAAAGCAATTATTCAGCAGGCTTATTTTTCGGAAGTTCTACATAGAATTTAGTGCCAACGTTTGGTGTGCTTTCAACCCAAATACGACCGTTATTTAGTTCTACTAATTCTTTACATATACTTAATCCGAGACCTGTACCTTTTTCATTATTAGTTCCTCTAGTTGTGAATGTTCCATTTTGGAAAAGTTTGTCAACATTTTCACGAGAAATACCTACTCCAGTATCTTCAATACATATGAGTGACTTTCCGTCGTGATCATTATTAGAAACCGTAATTACATCACCTACACGTGTGAATTTTACAGCATTTGTGATCAAATTTTGAATTACAATTTCAATCATACTTTTATCAGCATAAACAAAGTCCCTATGAGATTCGTCAATAAGTACAATACGTTTTTGTTCCACTTTTTGTTCTACTAAAGCTATTTTGTTTTGAAAGACCTCTTTTATATTAAATAATTCTGCCTTTGGTTTAAGATTTTGCATTTGCGACTTAGACCAATTTAAAAGATTATATAACAATGAGGATGCATTGTCAGCATTTTCACTTAACTCAGGAACCAAATTGTAAAACTCTTCTCGAGATATACTGTCTTCTTTTAGAAGATCAATAAAGCCTTTGATTGAAGAAATTGAATCTTTTAAATCATGAGAAACAATAGAGAATAAGCGATCCTTAACATTATTGATGTCTTCTAAGTTTTTATTTTGCTCAGAAAGCAATTCGTTTTGTAATAGTGTTTGTTCGTTTCTGGCCTTTAATTCTTTATTAGATTTTAATATGCTTCTGCGTTTTAAATGCAATAGAAGTAAGATTGTTGATACAATTAAAAAAGCCGCAATCAAAACATAAGCAATGGCTTTTAATCGCTTTATTTCTTCTTGATTTTTTTGCTCTGCTTCTTGTTTTGCAATAGCATTAAAGTCTTCATCTTCAGTAGCATCAACAACTTCACTAGTAATGATTTTAGTATTTACAGGTATTTTTGGTTGTTTTGCTTTTTGCAACTCTGTCTTTAGATCGAAGTATTTACTCTGCCAGAAAAATGCATTTTGAAATTTACCATTTGTAGAATCTAGCTCTTTACGTAATCTATAGTTCTTTAGTAGCTCAGGTTTATTATTAATTCTAGAAGCAATAGTATGAGCCTCATTAAGTTGAAGTTCAGCTAACTTTACTTTCTTTTGGGACATATTAAGTTCACCAATCGCATTCAAACTTCTTAAGATGCCATCATCATTCTTAGTTCTTCTGTTAAATTTTAAGCCTTCAATTAAGTATTCGGCAGCTTTGTCATAATCTTTAAACTGTAAATATTCACTACCAATTTTTGGAAGAACTTCACCTCTTATGGCTTGATCTTGTTTTGGGTTTAATAACTTCAATACTTTCTCATAGTATTCTATAGCTTTTCTGTGTTCCTTTCTATCAGAATATAATGATGCAATATTTTTGGTTGATGATTTAATACCTGAGCTATCTTTAAGTTGTTCTCTTACGTTTAATGCTTTGATATTAAATTCTAATGCTTTGTCTACTTGATGCGTATTGTAATATGCTTCTGCCAAATTATTATAAGCTAAGCTTAGTTCATCGAGTAGATTTCTTGTTTCAAATGTTTGGATGGCTGAGAGTGAGTTTTCTAAACCTACGCTATAATTACCGCGTTTAATCTCTATTAGACCAATGCTGTTGTTTACTTTGGCAATACCTAAAGTGTCTCCCAACTGTTTGTAAAACTTTCTTGATTTATTATAACCATCAATAGCATTGTAATAATCATCTTTTTGAGAATAGATTAATGCTTTGTAAAAATTAACATCAGCGATTCCTTTAGTGTGATTTAAAAACTTTGAAAGTCGTTCGGTTTGGTCAATATACAGAAGTGCTTTTTTGAAGTTCTTACTCTTATACAATGCTTTAATCAAATACAGAGATGTATCTACTTTTGAAGAATCTTGTTTTTGGTAAGCTAATTGTATAGTAAGACTATCGATCTCATTTGTTTGTGAAAAACAAAAAAGCGAAGAACAAAAAACAGCCAATGTAATTAACTGCTTCATAGTGCTGTATTAAATGTTACCGATTTAATTAAATACTTATTGTTGGCCTTGAGGGAAAGGAGAAACAAGTTTAAAAAAGTCAAGGGTAACCTTAATAATGATTGAATATTAAGTTTCATCAATGTTTGGGACTCTTGATTAATAGCTTACCAAAAATGAATAAAAGGGTTCTAAAATGCTAATTTTCGGGTTTTAATACCTAAAAATTAGATAAAGTGGTCTTTGAATTTTTTAAAAATATCGACGAATAGATGAACGGCAAGAATCATAGAAAAACAAC
>NZ_JBGCCX010000184.1:0-10401 GCF_045105015.1 Psychroserpens sp. | reverse complement strand
AAAGGCGCAATCAGTTTTGGTGATACTTCCTTAATTTATAGTTCAAAAAAAATAGTAGATTACAACAATGAGGTTGTTGATATTTGTTTAGATATCGAAGCAGATGCTGATGAAAAACCTCTTACCGCTGGAACCTATTTTATCAGTGTTTTTAACAAAGACCGAAGATTAGGTAGCACACAAGTACAATTAAACTAATTATCTCTACATAATTTATTAAAAACCGCTCTGTAAATTGAAGTGGTTTTTTATTTTTGCACCATGGCAAACGATGATCAATTTAAAAAAGTAATCTCTCATGCAAAAGAGTATGGTTACGTATTTCAAAGTAGTGAAATCTACGATGGATTAAGTGCAGTTTATGATTATGCTCAAAATGGAGCTGAACTCAAAAAAAATATTCGTGACTACTGGTGGAAAGCCATGGTACAGATGAATGATAATATTGTTGGTATTGATTCCGCAATATTTATGCATCCTACAACATGGAAAGCTTCTGGTCACGTTGATGCGTTCAATGATCCTTTAATAGATAATAAGGATTCTAAAAAACGTTATCGCGCAGATGTTTTAGTAGAAGACTACTGCGCAAAAATTGAAAATAAAATTGAAAAAGAAGTCAAGAAGGCTCAAAAACGCTTTGGTGATGCTTTTAATAAAGAAGAATTTGTAAGCACAAACGGCAGAGTTCTTGGTTATCAAGAAAAAATTGATACGATTCTTAAACGTCTTGGTCAATCTCTTGAAAAAGAAGATTTAGCAGATGTCAAAGCCTTAATTGAAGAACTTGAGATTGCTGACCCAATGACTGGTTCTAAAAACTGGACAGATGTTAAGCAATTCAATTTAATGTTTGGAACCAAATTAGGTGCCAGTGCAGATAGTGCTGTGGATTTATACTTACGTCCAGAGACAGCACAAGGTATTTTCGTTAACTTTTTGAATGTTCAAAAAACTGGTCGTATGAAAATTCCTTTCGGTATTGCACAGACTGGAAAAGCATTTAGAAACGAAATTGTTGCTCGTCAGTTTATTTTTAGAATGCGTGAGTTTGAACAAATGGAAATGCAATTCTTTATCAAGCCAGGAACCCAAAAAGAATGGTTTGAACATTGGAAAGATTACAGAATGAAATGGCATTTATCACTTGGAATGGGTAACGATAATTACCGTTTTCATGATCATGAAAAACTAGCCCACTATGCAGATGCTGCAACTGACATTGAATTTAAATTCCCATTCGGATTTAAAGAATTAGAAGGGATTCATTCTCGTACTGATTTTGATTTAAAACAACATGAGGAATTTTCTGGAAAAAAATTACAATATTTCGACCATGAAGACAATGCAAGTTACACACCTTACGTTTTAGAAACTTCAATTGGTTTAGACCGTATGTTCTTGGCTATTTTTTCTAATGCTTTAGAAAATGAAACTTTAGAAGATGGCAGTGTAAGGACAGTTTTAAAATTACCTGCTGTTTTAGCACCAACAAAAGCTGCTGTATTACCTTTAGTTAAAAAAGACGGACTTCCTGAGATTGCGAAACAAATTATAGAAGATTTAAAATGGGATTTTAATGTCACTTATGACGAGAAAGATGCAGTTGGAAGACGTTACAGACGCCAGGATGCTAACGGAACACCCTTTTGTATTACTGTAGATCACGACACTTTAGATGACAACACAGTAACTATTCGTCATCGTGATACTATGGAACAACAACGTGTTAAGATTGAAGACCTAAGAGATATTATTAAAAAAGAAGTCGATGTAAAGCATTGGCTTAAAAAAATGAAATAATTCTAATTCGTCATGCTGAACTTGTTTCAGCATCTCACATTATATAACAACTTCCAAGTCAACACTTGGGAGTTGTTTTTTAAAAATATGCCTTTAATTGAATCGTTCCCGTATGAATGGTTTTACTAGATTCTGTTTTTCTTCCGAAGTAATTCAAATTCAAATCTAAAAACTTAGTCAGTTTCTTTTGCGCCAGTAAACTCCATGTAAAATTATTTCCTGGTTGCAAACCTTCTAAAATCTGATAAGCTACTGGTGTATTTGGATTGCCATTATATTCATTGTTAAAATAATTGACCTCTCCTGTTAAAGCTATTTTTTGAGCATTATTATAAGTAAAAGATAATCCGAAATTATTTTGAAACAAGCCTTCTTCATCTCCAACAGTATTATCTTTTGTAGTGTATTGATAAAATACATCAAAACGTGCATTTTCATTAAAAATATATGACAGTTTAGGTTCAATACGCCTTTGATCTAACTTATAATTACGTGACACAAAATTTTCATTAATACTTTCGTTAACCTCTAAACTAGATTCAAAATTTATTAACCAACTTTTTGCAAACTTATGATTAAATTGAAGTTGATGACTTTGCAATTTATTTTCTTGAAATCCAACAGATAATACAGAACGATTGGTATTATTTAAAAAGGTATATGATGTGGTATAATGTTGTTTCCCTCTATTATAAAACAAAACATTTCTTACACTTTTATTAAGTGCTAATTGATTGTCATCATTTGTAGAGAATGGATTTAAATCAAAGGTATTCCCTTGTCGTTCATCTTTTCTATCAATTAAATATGATGTTTGATTATAAAAATGAGACCAGAATTTTTTAGATTTATTTTCGGAAGTTGCCCATTGTTGTGGGTTAATTGTTAAGGTTTGACTTAATCTATTCTGATGTGTTCCTACAAAAACTTGATTTGGTAGTAATACACGAATAAAACTTCCTTCATCAACAAATTGCGCCAATTCAAATTCGTCAAGTTCTTGTATGCCATTACTATTATAATCAATCCAAGTATATGCACCTTGACCAGGTTCTACTTCAACATAGGTAAAATCTTGACGAGGCAATGTTCCTGAATTGGTTTCAAAAACCGTATTCCAAATGATCATATTATTGAATAGTTTCTGATTAAAATTTAATCTAGAATTTAAGGATTGATCATCTTCCAAATTAGAATCTTCTTGCTTTAATCGTCTATAATTAGCAAAAATAGCTAAGTCTGTAAACTTATTTTTTATGATTCTAGATTTTAAATAATACGTATTAGAAGTGTTTACTTTATCAACACGATTTAGTCGCAAACTATCATTAACTCTATTGATATAACCAACTTCTACAAACACTTTAGTGCTATCTCCTATTCCTGTAAAGGCTTCATATGATTTAAAACGCTGACTTAAATTTGTTAATGAATCATTAGATTTCAAACGTTGCTCATTATCTTCCATAGCTAGTTTTACACCAACCCATTGCTTTTTAAAGTTATATACTACGCGATTAAAAGACCTTAAAAAGGTCGATTGTGATACAGCGCTATTATTACTTAAATAACTAGATGCAGAATAAATATTGAATTGTTTCAACTTCAAATTAGCCAATAAATTATGACGATTACCATTAAAATTTTCAGAGTAATTTAGATGCTCAAATTTATAGTTAGCAATTCCTTTTTCTGGATGAATCAACTCTAAACCTGAAGATAGCAAACTCTGATTTCCTAGAGGATTTTCTAAATTCCAATCCCGATTAAATTCCGGTCTATACAAACGTTCAATGGTTCTAAAATCTTTTTGAATAATATCTGCATCACCATAAGCACTAAAGTTCCATAAACTATCTGTTTTAATAAGTTGTTGCCTAACTGTTAATTTACCAGCAAAACCATTATTATTACCATCATCAAGATCTGAAAACAAATTCAAATCATTTTTACTACCAGCTAATTCGAAAACTATATCTGTTTTATCTGAAGGTTTATAACTTCCGTTAACAACGGCAACTTGTAATTTTACTGGAGCTATTAATTGTATAATCGGTTCGTGTGTTCCTTGCGGAACTCCTCCAGATGGAGGAACATATTCAAATACATTATTTAAAGGGCTGAATGTTTCTCCATTAAATTCTGTTTTTATAATATAATTTCCTTGATTAATACCAACTTGAGTAAATCGGACACTAAATAAGTCATCATCAGGATCATTTGAAAACACAAAAATTTCTTCGCCTCCAACAATTTCTTTTTTGTATAAAATTCGGTTCTCATCAAAAGACTCTTCAACATCTGATGGCGCTACCATTAATGATTGATTATCTCCAGCTTGAGATAAAATATCAACTTGTTCCGAAGATAAATTTTGTTGCAAGGGTTGATTTTTTGAATCAACTTCAGAATACACCGAAACGCCTAATTTCAATTTCTCGGTTTCATAGTTTCCACCTCCAAACACTGTAAATCGTGAAAAATTTCGCTCACTAAATTGATAATCAACTGTAATACGCATTTCAGAAGTTATAGGAAATGTTGAGTTAAAAATAATCTCACCAGCATTATAATCGATGATATAATCTTTATTTTCACCACGTTCTATTGGAATTCCATTCACATAAACCGTTTCACTTCCTGAGACAATGAGTACAAACAATTCACTATTTGGTCCACGTAATTTATATGGCCCTTGATTCCCTTCTTGAGCTGTAAACTGACTACTCGTAAACTGACCTCTTACCAAGGCACCAGCAGCAAATATATTGGTGTCTGATTCTTCATTATCAAAATCTACATTCACCAATAAACCCTGAACTCGCTTAGTAAAAGAGGCAAAATAACTTTCATTATTTACCAAATCAATATCACCAGCTCTAATATTCCAAGAATCACTAAATAGTTCAATAAATACCTGATCAAATTCATCTAATCGTTGCGAATAACCACTTTCTTGTAATGGAATATTAGCATCTTGTATGGAAGCTCTTAAAGATACTTTATCACTTAACTTCCCTGAAATTTGCAAGTCTAATTCACTATTCAATACCGAATTTTGATTGTTACCAATCGTGACGCCTCGTGAAATACTTCCAGAAGTACTTAAACCATCAAAAGGTAAAAACGAACGTTGCACGTTAGATTGATTGAGCTTGTATAATCGCTGAAGGTTATCTGTATTCTCAACTATGATGCGTTCATCTAACTGAAAATATTTTTTAGTAATGAAATTAGGATAACGCAAATAATCAATCACAATGGAGTCTGATTCTACTGGTTTTTTAAAGGTTAATAAGGCTTTTGTGAAATCGACACTGTAGTATGTTGTGTCAATGATAGTATTGTCTTTTCGTCTTAAAATAAAACTGCTTGTATTAATACTTACTGTATCAACTTTTATAGAATCTCTTATTGCTACTTTTTTTGTTCTATAATTAGATTTAGGCTCTTGCGCAAAAGCAGAGCAACCCATAATAAAACAGATAAGTGAAATAGCAATTTTCATCAAGTATATAAACTTCTAAAGACAGAAAATATTTTATGGTTAAAACCTCCTTAAAATAATAGTGTAAAAGTACAGTATTATTTAATTTAGACCGATAATCGGCATTTAACAATAAATATCTAATAAATTTATATTATGAAAATAGTTTCTTACAACGTAAATGGCATCAGAGCAGCTATGAATAAAGGTTTAATCGATTGGCTTACAAGTGCAAATCCAGATGTAATTTGCTTGCAAGAAATTAAAGCCATGAAAGAACAAGTCGATATTGAAGCGATTGAAAATGCGGGTTACAAATACAATTACTGGTTTAGTGCTCAGAAGAAAGGTTACAGTGGTGTTGCTATTTTAAGTAAAATCGAGCCTAAACATGTTGCTTATGGCACAGGAATCGAATCAATGGATTTCGAAGGACGTAATATAAGAGCTGACTTTGATGATTTATCTGTAATGAGTATGTATTTACCTTCTGGAACAAATGATGCGCGATTGGCTCATAAGTTCGAATATATGGATATGATTCATGACTATTTAAATAACCTGAGAACAGAAATTCCCAATTTGGTAGTCCTTGGTGATTATAATATTTGTCATGAAGCTATTGATATTCATAACCCAAAAATGAAAGGAGTTTCAGGATTTTTACCCGAAGAACGTGAATGGCTTGGTAACTTTATTGATAGTGGCTTTATAGATTCATTCCGTTTTTTACATCCTGAAAAACAAGAATATAGCTGGTGGAGCTATAGAGCAAATTCAAGAGCGAATAACAAAGGTTGGCGATTAGATTATGCTATGGTTAGTGAACCATTACAAGAAAACATTAAACGAAGCGTTATCTTATCGGAAGCAGTCCATAGTGATCACTGTCCGATTTTAGTAGAAATTGATAATTAACTACAAGCTCAAACAAATCAAACAACATAGATCAACAACTAAACACAAAAACTTATGATTAAAAAATTGTCATTAATAGCACTTACTTTATGTCTTACAACCTCATGTGTCTCAAAAAAGATTTACACAGATCTTGAAGATAAATATGCGGAGTTAAAAAAGGAAAACAGAACCTTATCTGATAAAAATCAAAATCTTGAAGCTGCATTAAACAAAGCTCAAAACGATTTGGCTAATCTTCAAAGAGATTATGAAAGCACTCTAGCACAACGTAACAAATTACAAGCCGATTATGATGCAACAAAAGCAAATCTTGATAATTTGAATGCGTCTTATGACGCTTTAGAAAAAAATAGTTCTGCTTCTATTGCAGCAAACTCGAAGAAAAATCGTGAGTTGTTAGCCCAACTTGAAGCGAAAGAACAAGCCTTAGCTGCTGAAAATGCAAGACTAGAATCTTTAAAACAAGAACTCGAAGCACGATCTCAACGCGTAGCAGAATTAGAAAATGTAATTGCCTCTAAAGATGCTGCGATGACCAAATTAAAGGATGCCATTTCAAGAGCCTTAACCGATTTTGAAGGCAAAGGATTAACTGTAGAGCAACGTGATGGTAAAGTGTATATTTCGATGGAAAACAAATTGTTATTCCAATCAGGTAGTTGGGCAGTTGGCTCACAAGGAAAACAAGCTGTAAAACAATTAGGAGAAGTCCTTGCTGAAAATCCAGACATTGCTATTTTAATTGAAGGACACACAGATAATGTTCCTTACAAAGGGAATGCTCAATTAAGTGGTAATTGGGATTTATCGGCAAAACGTGCTACAGCAATCGTGAATATCCTTAGAGAAAACGAAGCCATTAACCCTGAAAATTTAACAGCTGCAGGGCGAGGAGAATTCGCTCCTATATCAAGTAATGATACTGATAAAGGAAAAGCTCAAAACCGTCGAATTGAAGTGATTCTAACGCCAAAACTTGATGAGATTTCTAAGTTATTGAATGACATTTAGAAAAACCTTAACATAAATTTAGATGGTACAGATTTTAGTAAGCTGAACCAGCTTCTTATCTTTACATGTCACTAAAAGAATATGAAAATCTGCGATATACAACGCTACCAAAAACAGATATAAAAGTCAGTAAAATTTGCCTTGGCACCATGACTTGGGGAAACCAAAATACGCAAGACGAAGGTTTTGCTCAAATGGATTTAGCTGTAGATAAAGGTGTAAATTTCTTTGATGTAGCCGAATTATACCCAGTTCCTGCAACAGCTGAAACCTATGCTGAAACCGAACGCATTATTGGTAACTGGTTTGAAAAAACTGGTAAACGTGATCAAATAGTTTTAGCAACAAAAATTGCTGGACCAGGAGATTATACAGCCCACATTAGAACGAATGGTTTTAGTAAAGATGCGCTAAACGATGCAGTAAATGACAGTCTAAAACGATTAAAAACCGATTATATAGATCTGTATCAATTGCATTGGCCAGAGCGACAAACGAATACATTTGGAGTTAGAGATTACACTCATAATCCAGATGATCAATGGACTGATAACTTTAATGAAATACTACATAATTTGGATACCATTATCAAATCTGGTAAAATACGTCAGGTTGGAATCTCTAATGAAAAAGCTTGGGGAACTATGCGTTATTTAGAAGAATCTAAAACTAATAATCTACCACGTGCCATTACAATTCAAAATGCTTACTCTTTATTAAATAGAGTTTTTGAAGGTGATATGGCTGAAATTTCGATACGGGAAGAGATTGGTTTACTAGCCTATTCTCCAATGGCATTTGGAGTATTGTCTGGTAAATACATTAAAGGTACAGCTGCAGATAATGCTAGACTGAAATTATTCCCGAGGTTTGCTCGTTATAGTGGAGATAAAGCTACTGAAGCTACAAAACGTTATATGCAAATTGCTGATGACAACAATATGACTTTAGCACAAATGTCTTTAGCTTTTGTAACAGACAGACCGTTTATGACGAGTAATATTATTGGAGCGACCTCTTTAGAGCAACTAGAAGAAAATATTGATAGTATTAATTTCATCCTTAGTGATGAGATTCTCAAAGCTATTAATGAGGTTCATGCAGAATTGCCTAATCCTGCGCCTTAAGATAATTGTCATTCAGAGTGATAGCGAAGATTCTCAATATATTAAACGACACTTAGTTTTGTTACTCTTAAACTAAAAATACAATAAGTGTCATTTCGTGCGTTGTCGAGAAATCTCATTAAAAACCAAAGTACTCATCTTTTATTTTTTATTTTGTAGAAATTTTCCTATACTTAAATACTGTGAGATTTAAAAAATTTATAATGAAAAAATTAATAAGTCTGGTTTTTATCTTGTTAGTTAATAATTTATGGTCTCAAGAAAAAGACATTAAATATTTAATGTTTGACAAAAGTATGCAAGTGCAAAATGTTGATAATAGAGTAAAACTAAGTTTTGATTTGACTGGAAAAGACAAAAAGGACTGTATTTATAATTTCGAAATAGATAATTCAACCCATGATTTTAAATATCTAAAGTTTGAAGACATAAGAGATGAAATACTTAATGAGGAATTAAAAGACAAGAATATTTTAAACCTAGCAGATTTAACTAATACTGATTTTTGTGATTTACAACTTTTATTTGCTGATACAAAACATCTATTTCTACTAAGAGAAATAAAAGGTAAGACTTATAAGTATAGATTAATATTTCATAGTACTCAAAGAGGATGGAGTTTACTAAAAAACTAATTCAATTATACATTATTGAATAAAAACAAAAACCCCTTTCACATAATGTGGAAGGGGTTTTAGATATTATTTGATTTCCTTACCATCTTTATCAATAAAGTGGTATTCAAGATATGTGTAAGCATCTCTAGGTAAAACTTTTACCCATTTTTTGTGTTCTAAAAACCATTTAGAACGTACTGATGGAAACCCTTTGGTTAAAAAGGCTGCTATAAAAGGATGCGCATTTAAGGTTATCTTTTTATAGTCTTTTTTCAGAAGCCTCTCAAGGTCTTGAGTAATTCTTTGAACCACTTTAATAGGTGCTTCAATTTCACTACCTACAACGCCATTAGGATTTTCTTCTTTTGTTTTAATATTGCGTTCTGGGCGAACACGTTGTCTGGTAATTTGTATCAAACCAAACTTACTAGGTGGCAAAATCTTATGTTTTGCCTTATCATCATTCATTTCTTCACGAAGATGATTGTACAATTTTTTTCGATTCTCTGCTTTTCCCATATCAATAAAATCGACGACTATAATTCCTCCCATATCACGTAAACGTAACTGACGAGCAATTTCTGAAGCAGAAATTAAATTGACTTCTAGAGCAGTATCCTCTTGGTTTTTCTCTTTGTTAGATCGATTACCACTGTTAACATCAACCACATGCATCGCTTCGGTATGTTCAATAACCAAATACGCTCCTTTTGCCATAGAGACTGTGCGACCGAAAGATGTTTTTATTTGACGTTCGATACCATACTTTTCATAGATTGGTACGCCATTTTTATACAACTTTACTATGGATTCTTTAGCAGGTGCAATTTCTTGCACGTAATCTTTAATCTGTTCATAAAGCACTTCGTCATCTACAATGATGCTAGAAAATGAATCGTCAAAAATATCTCTTAAAATTGAAGAGGCTTTGTTCATTTCACTCAACACCTTACTAGGATGATGTGCTTTATTAATTTTTCTACACATTGCTGTCCATCTATTCAGCAAATTCTGTAAATCTTTGTCGAGTTCGGCAACTTTTTTGCCTTCTGCGACAGTACGAATTATAACTCCAAAACCTTTAGGCGTTATGCTTCTTACCAAACGCTTTAAACGTTCTTTTTCTTCTTTCGATTCAATCTTTTGAGAGATTGAAATACGATCAGAAAATGGTACGAGAACAATATAACGACCTGCAACAGATAACTCACTACTAATGCGAGGACCTTTGGTTGAAATGGGTTCTTTTACAATTTGTACTAATAGAGATTGATTTGATTTTAAAGCGTTAGCAATGCTTCCGTTTTTATCAATATCTTTCTCAAACTGAAAATTTTTCAGTAAAAAATCGGTATGTCTACCTGCGCTTACACGTTTAACGAATTTTAAAAGAGAAGGCAATTTTGGTCCTAAATCATGATAATGCAAAAAGGCA
>NZ_JBGCCX010000183.1:0-9005 GCF_045105015.1 Psychroserpens sp. | reverse complement strand
ATTGTGTTGCGTAGCCATTGATATCTGCTGCATCTCCACTTATTAAAACTACATCAAAACTAGTTGCTACTGCATCTGGGTTGATTATGGTGAACTCTAATTCAAAAGTGCCAACGTCTTCTGAAACTGATATAGAACTTCCAATAAATTCAACTTCGGTATCGCTTACACCTCCTGAGATGGTAAAAGCCGTAGTTGAATATGGTAAAAGTGTTTCCCCATTTCCTGTATCTGTTGTCCAATTCGTGTTGTCGCCAAGTAAAGCTAAATAGTCTGAAAACAAAGCTTCCGTGTCTCGGCCACCTGAGTAAGCACCACCATCTGGACTACCCGAATTAAAAAAGTTGATAAACGTTGTGCCAAAGGTTAATCCAGTATTGCTAAATCCAGCACCTTCATTATTGGCTTCATTTTGAATTCCAGCTAACCAAACAGTTACGGTATCTTCATCTGTGCCTTGATAAGCATAAAGCGCATCTCCACCTCCAGCTAAATTCATTCCGGTGTCAACACCAACATTGAGAGTTCCAATAGAAGCTCCAAAACTTGTGTTTCCAGCGCTATCGGTATCAGTAAAAGTTACAATGGTTCCCGCAGAGATAATTGAAGCTCCAGAATCCCATACCAATTTTCCTTCTCCTGTTGTAAGCGTTGTCGCCGTATCAGGTTCGTTATCTGTGAAATAGATAATTGTATTTACAGGAATATCGACTAATGCAACAATTGCAAAATCATCATCGCCATCTGCATTGAAGCCCGTAAATGCAATGTCTCCAGTGTTTAATTGCGCAAAGCCTAAGCCACTGGTAGCTATAGCTAATAAAAGGGTGTAAATTTTTTTCATAATGTTAATCAATTAGTTTTAAGAACTACGAAACTATTTTAGTTTAGTTGGTTGTAGATATAATAGCAGTTACAAATATAATATAAACGCGAAGCCTTAAGAAGTCTAGATATTAACAAATGATTAATTTATTTTTAATTTTTTTGGATTAAATCGCTTCCTAATTAAGGTGTTTTATAGATGTTTGATATCAAATACGGTTCTGTTTCATTAAAAAAATAGTGTTCATAATTTTTTTTATCCAAATTTTATCTAAGCTACATAATTAGAATATATTTGCTTTCGGACTTAAAATAAATGCGGAGCAACTTTTAGTTAAGTATTTTTCTCCGTATTATTGACAATTAGCTGACTAGCCAAAAATAATGATTACTGTTACAAAAACCTTTTTTCCTCCAATTGAAGAGTATCATAAGCAAACGCAACGTATTTGGGACAACAAATGGTTGACCAACAATGGTGAATTGTGTAAAGAGTTGACTTCCAAATTAAAGTCATATTTAGGAGTTGAACAGATGATTCTTATGACCAACGGCACATTGCCTATTCAAATTGCTTTAAATGCATTTGGTAACGAAGGTGAAGTTATTACAACTCCTTTTTCATATGTAGCAACTACGTCTGCAATTGTATGGGAAAAATGTACGCCTGTTTTTGTTGATATTCATCCAGATTACTTAACCATAGATGAGACGAAAATTGAAGCTGCTATTACAGAAAAAACATCAGCTATTTTAGCAACACATGTCTATGGGAATCCTTGTGATGTAGAAGCCATAGAGCGTATTGCTAAAAAGCATAATTTAAAAGTGATCTATGATGCTGCACATAGTTTTGGTGTAACATATAAGGGAAAATCGATGTTTAATTATGGTGATGTAAGCACTTCTAGTTTTCACGCTACAAAGTTATTTCATACTGGAGAAGGTGGTGCACTGTTTTGTAATGATGAAGCCTTGTTTCATCAAATGCACTTCAGGCATAATTTTGGCCATGATGGTAAAATTGATTTTCATGGTGTTGGGATTAATGCCAAAATGAGTGAGCTACAAGCAGCTATGGGATTATGCGTTTTACCGTACATGGGTCAAATAATTTCAAATAGAAAACGTATTTGTGATTATTATGACAAGCATTTGAATTTTGAAAAATTACAATCGTTAAAGATTAGACCAGAGACACAATGGAATTACGCTTATTATCCCATCTTTTTTGAATCTGAAGATAAGTTGTTGGAGGTTGAACGTATTTTAAATGATAATGCTATTTTACCCAGACGTTACTTTTGTCCCAGTTTAAATACATTAACCTACCTAAATAGGGAAGATAAATGTCCTGTTTCTGAGAGTATAGCTTTGAGAGTTATCTGTTTGCCTTTGTATTTTGGACTTGAAGATAAAGAACTGAGAAAGATTGTTGAACTTGTAAACAAAGTAGTTTAAATTTGGTCTCTATATAGAGCCTGTAATACTTTTGCCACCGAACTCTAATTAGGATTTATAATGTTGGAAAGTTATTTTTTTGTACCTGGCGATAAGAAACGGTTTATTGATAACATCAAAAATCTTTCTGCAGATTACTTCGTCATAGATCTTGAAGACGCAGTTTCTACAAACAATAAAAATAAAGCCCTTCAGGAAATTAAAAGCTTATCCATAAATAAAAATACATTTGTTAGAGCACCTTTTTTAGATGATGATTATACTGAGGAAGAATTGTCTTATATCATTGAGAAATTTGAAGGCAGATTGGCTCTCCCAAAAATCAAAAACATAGAAGATTTAGATTATATAGTGTCTTTAAACTCAAAAGACATTACATTGAACATTATTATTTTAGTTGAAAATCCACAATGTTATATTAATATCAAAGAAATTTTACAAAAACACCATCACAGTATCACTGCACTCGGCTTTGGGAGTCATGATTTTTGTTCTATTACAGGAATGCAGCACATAGATGAAAATTTAATTCATTACAAAAAAGAATTATTAGTGCATGCCAAAGCATTTGAAAAAAAATTCATTGATACTGTAGATCTAGATTTACAAGATTTTTCTGTATTTAAGGAAGAGTGTTTTGAAGCGTTTCAAAATGGAGCAGATGGTAAATTTATAATTCATCCTTCTCAGTTAGAGGCAATGCAATTGATTACTTATTTTTCTGAAGAAGAATTGAAACAAATAAAGAAAGTATATGAACATATCACTTCGGTTGATTCGGATGATGTTGACATATTAAAAGTTGATGGCGTTGTTTATGAAAAGCCTCACATCAAAAGGATAAAAACCATAATTAAAAAATTAAATTTGTAAGGATGGAAGCAAACAAGATGGGCAATTATTTCGAAGATTTTATAGTCGGAGAGGAAATAATTCATACACAATCTAAAACCATTTTTGAATCAGACAATAATATTTTTTCATTGCTAACGATGAATCATCATCCAGTGCACATAAATGTAGATTATTGCGAGCAAAATCAGCACGGAAAGGTTTTGGTTCCCGGAACTCTAGTGTTTTGTTTAGCGGTCCATTTAACAGTGTTAGACGTTAGTGGAAAAGCTATTGCAAACCTAGGATATGAGAATATAGAACATTTACATCCCACATTTATTAATGACACCATTTACAGCAGAACCAAAGTGTTAGATAAAAGAGAATCGAAATCTAAAAACGATAGAGGTATTGTGTATGTTGAAACCGTGGGATATAACCAAGATGGAAAAGACGTTATTCGATTTAGAAGAA
The DNA here is from genome assembly GCF_045105015.1 of Psychroserpens sp. Lineage (GTDB taxonomy): Bacteria > Bacteroidota > Bacteroidia > Flavobacteriales > Flavobacteriaceae > Psychroserpens. The sequence goes on along the minus strand of NZ_JBGCCX010000183.1, from coordinate 5,411 downwards.
ATATTTTAATTAAACGAAACCAATCATGAAAAGGGATTTAAAAATATTGAGAAGCTTAATGTTTGTGCCTGGGCATAACGAAAAGTTAATTGATTCAGCAGCAAGAAGTAATGCCGATATGTTGTTGTTTGATTTGGAAGACAGCGTTCAGCCACCAGCAAATAAGCCAAAAGCAAGAAAATTAATTGCAGAAAAAATTAAAGAGTCAAAGTTTGATCGCTTTCCAAAATTTGTGCGACTTAATGAAATTGAAACGGAGTTTTTTCTTCAAGATGTTTTGGAAATGACAAAAGCACCATTAGATGGTTTCTTACTCCCAAAAACAAATACAAAAGAGGATGTTGTTTACCTAGATAACTTATTATCATCAATCGAAAAAGATCAAGGACTTGAGCATGGCACATTTGCAATTATACCCATTTTAGAAAGCGCTAAGTCAATTGTTAATATGAATGACATCGCACTAGCTTCAGATAGGATCATAGCTTTAGGGTTTGGTTCAGAAGATTATGTATCTGATATACAGGGAGTTCGTGATTTTGAAACCAATTACAGTATAGAGTATCCAAGGTGTTTAGTCCCTATTGTAGCCAGAGCTCACGGATTGGAAGCCATAGATGCCGCTTACATTAAAGTTCATGATCTTGAGGGATTAGCTACGCATTTACAAATGGGTAAGACACTTGGGTATGGTGGTATGTGGGTATTACATCCTAAGCAAAACGACATGGTTAATGAAGTGTATTCTCCAACACAAGAAGAATATGAAAATGCCAAGGAATTTTTAAGATTATATGAGGAAGCTAAGCGCATAAATAAAGGCGTAGCAATCATCGAAGGAAAATTTGTTGGACCGCCTTTAATTACAAAATCAAATGATATTATTAGCAGAGTGGAATCCATAAACAAACGAAATCAAGAGTTTAATTCATAAAGAATGGAGAAGGTAATTATTATTGGAGGAAAGAGTTCGGCAACTTTAATTGCAGACAATTTATACGATGCTCAGCACAGGTTTAATGTGAAAGCTGAGTGTATTGGTTTTGCTTATGATGATGTTCCAGTTGGAGAAGAAATTAACGGATTTCCCGTGGTTTCTAAGGTAAAAGATCTTTTTGATAAGTACGAAAAATTTAAGGATGTAAAGTTTATTTATCAATCTTACGATATTCGCGACATGGTAAATGCAATTACTCAAAAAGATGCATTAGGAATTCCTGACGATCGCTATTATACGTTTATTCACCCAAGTTGTATGATTTCTAGAAGTGCTACTGTGGGTGTTGGATCCTTGATTTTGCCGCATTGCGTTGTCAATCCAAAGGCTAAAATTGGAAAGTTTAACTCTATTATGAGCGGCGTGACTATTGGTCATGATGCTGTAGTAGGAGATTATAATTTAATTGCTACACAAGCCATTATTGCCAATGTTAATATGGGAAGTAGAAATTTTGTAGGCATTAATGTTACGACAAATAATAAAATAGATATCGGAGACGACTGTATGATAGGAATGGCCTCAAACGTCGTAAAAGATGTACCATCAGGTACCAAATGTTTTGGAAACCCAGCTAAGGCTGTAGATACTCCAAAAAGGTTGAGGTGAGTCTATTTTAGCCAAAATTAACCCAAAGATCATGTCAAAAATGTTTCAGAAGCTCCTTTATATTTCTCCTCGAGACATGAGGAAAAATAGATCAGATGCCGTGCATATTATGCATAGTTGCGAAGCATTTTCTAAAAATGGACTTCAAGTCGAGTTATTGACTCCAAAAGTTGAACGTAAATTGTATGAAATTCAATTTTCTGAAATTTTTGACCTTTACAAAATGAAGCCTAGTTTTAAAATAACTGAGCTGCCAACTAAATTTCTTGAGGATACAGACCAAAAAGATTCTAATTGGAAAATTGGTTTTGAAAAATTTAAAGAAAGTTTTAGGTTTGTTTTGAAACATAGAAAACGATTTGATTATGATATCGTTTATAGCAAATGCTTTATTTCTACATTGCCATTTTTATTCCTAAAAAGGTTAAAATTAATCAAGTCTACGTTTGTCTTTGAAGCGCCTTATGTGAAAGAGTCTTGGTTGCATAGATTTATTGTGAATCATTCCGATTATATAGTTGTGGGAACCACTAGAATGGAAAATAAACTAAAAGCCAATGATAAACATGTCAATAAAGTAATTAGAACACCTCTTAGGTATTATATAAATGAGGAAGAATTACATTTCAACAAGAAGGCATTACGTCAAAAATTCAAATTTCATGAAGATAAAAAGTATGTGTTGTATGCTGGAAAAGCTGGTGTAAAGTCAAAAGAATTACATTACATTATGGATGCTGCAGAGCAACTTCCTGAATACGAATTTGCAATTGTTGGTATTACCGATGGAGCTAAACAAAAATTTGCTGCTAAGAATTTAGAGAATTTAACGTTACTGCCTTTTCAAAAATTAGAAGACTACGATGATTTAGTGAGATCTGCTGATGTTTTAATAGCTTACTATACCAATAGCGAATACAACCGATATTTTTTAGGACCAGGAAAAGCTAGTGCATACTTTAAAAGTAAAAATCCTGTGATATTTTCAGATTTACCGTCGTTAAGAGACCGTTATCATGATGATATGGTTTATTTTATCGAGCCTGATAACTCTGAGTTACTTACTAAAACGATAAAAGAAGTTGTTGAAAACCCTGAATTAAATAAACAAAAAACCGAATCTGCCAAACACCATGTATTAGAGCATTCATTTGAAAAATCTACAAAAAAAGTTTTAGAAGAGATTGAGCGACGGGAGCAAAAAAAATAAAATAATTAAAGGTGGGTTTTACCTAACTATAGTTAACACCCTTTCTCAATTTTTAGCAATTGCTGTTAATATTGTCTTGGCACGACTTCTTTTACCAGAGGATTTCGGTTTGGTAGCACTTACAATGACTTTTATTGGATTTATAGTATTATTTACAAACATGGGGTTTGGTTCTTCAATAATACATGAGACTGAAAGTACTCAAAAAGAGTTGTCTTCTATTTATTGGATTAATCTTGCTTTATCTGTCTTTTCATTTTTAATTATCATCTCAACCGCTAGTTTTGCTGCGGTGTTTTACGAAGAGCCAAAACTGACTCCCATAATTTTAGTTGCATCAATCAATATACTTTTAAGTCCTGTATTTATTGTTCAGTTTAAATTATTAGAACGTGATTTAGAATTCAGAACGATCAGTATTATAAATCTGTCAGGAACACTTATTGGTTCTATTGCTGCTGTAATAGGAGCTTACGCTGGATTAGGCGTTTATGCGCTTGTGATACAGGCGTTAGTGTCTTCCGCAATTAGATTAGTTTTAACGCTCTATCATAAAAGATGGTTGCCAAGCTTTTATTTTAACTTCAAAGAAATTAAGCATATGATTTGGTATTCCTTAAAGTTTAAAGCTTCTAAAACAGCTTTGTATTTTGAGAGAAATATAGATTATTTGATTTTGGGTAAATTTTTCTCAAGCGTTATTTTGGGTTATTATGCATTTTCCTACAATATAATGTATACGCCAGTGAAACGAATTTCTTACATATTTAGTGAGGTGCTGTTTCCTTCATTTTCTTCATTTAAAAATGATAAACAAAAAATTTTAAGGGGCTATTTTAAGTCCGTTAATCTTATTGCACTAGTCTCTGTTCCAGCGATGACTATTTTGGCATTTAACGCAGATTTAATTATTAATGTCGTGTTTGGTAACAAATGGGATGAAGCAATACCTATTGTTCGAATCCTTTGCTTTGCAGGCGCAATTCAATCTGTAAGTCAATTTGGCGGTATCATCTTTTCAAGTATTGGAAAGCCTGAAGTGTCTATGTATGTGTCTATTGGAAGAACTATTCTAACCGCTTCAGCTATAGTTTTAGGTGTTCAGTATGGCGTGCTTTGGGTTGCTTATTTTTTAGTTATTTCTAAAATTTTATCATTTATTCTGTTTTTATTGGTGCTTAATAGGCATATTCCGTTTTCCATAAAACAATTGTTTTTTAGTTTGAAAGGACCATTGGTGTCTTTAATAAGTTTAAGTATTATTTATATATTAGTCTCATTTGAATACATAACCGTAAATCCATCGATGCTTTTAATAGTAATGCTAATAGTCGCTTTTTTAGTATTGTACATATTTGACAAAAAAGCTGTATTTGGAATTTTAAAAGTATTACGAGAAAAAACGAAATAATGACACCAACTGAATCAAAAATAATAACGCTTCAAAAATATGATGGTAGCCTGGATTTGGTTCACAGCATAGAGCGGTTGATTCAAAAGAAATATTCAAACTTATTTCATTCGGTAATTGTTCATGGAAGTGTAGCTACAAACGAAGTTATTCCTTACAGTGATTTTGATGGTTTATTAATAGTAAAAGATGCTTTTGCCAACTCAAATGAACTTAAAAGCTTTAAAAAAGAGTCTTTGAAATTGATTTATAAATTTGATCCTTTACAGCATCATGGTTGGTTTCAAATTTTAGAGTCGCAACTTGATAATTATCCTGAGTATTACTTGCCATATGAAATATTAAACCATTCAAAAAGGATCTACCCAAACGATGAGAGCCTTACCTTGAATTTAATAATAGATTTTGAAGCATTAGATTACAAGCGAAGTCTCAAGCAATTAATTGCAAGTATCAATCAACAAAGTAAAATGGATGTCAACAGCATGAAGCTTTATGATTTTAAAAGTTATTTAAGTAAAATCATGTTGCTACCTTCAATGTATTATGCTGCCAAATACAACAAGGGTGTATTTAAAAAAGAGAGTTTTGATTTAGTGCGTCAAGATTTTAGTGAAAGTGCTTGGTTGTGTATTGAGACAGCATCAGATATTCGTGCAAATTGGACTTATAATCTAAATGGGATTCAAAAGTTTATAATGACTAGGCCTTACAGACCTTTTCGACGTCTTACTAAAAAGGTGGTTTCTCCAAATATAAATACTCAATTCTCAAATAAAATTGATGATACATTTTATAAAAGTTTAAAGGACTTAATTAATACAATTAATAAAGATATATTTGTAGCTTGATTATAATTACAAATGAATAAACAGCTCAAAATACTAAGATATCACTTTCTTAAAAAGGTATTTAAAACAAAAAGAGATGTGCCTATTTATATTTTTGGATATCACAAATGTGGTACAAAATTATTAGGTAAAGTCTTTCTTCAGTTGTGTTTAAAATATGGTTGGGAATTTAAAAGTATTGCTGGTACAACAGATAAGATTCCAAATTCAGATGTAGTATTCTTTTTGCACTCACAAATAGACTATGCTAAGCTTCCAGAGAAGTATATAGGAATTCATATGGTAAGAGATCCAAGAGATATTATTATTTCTGGGTATTTGTATCATAAACGT
>NZ_JBGCCX010000182.1:0-2630 GCF_045105015.1 Psychroserpens sp. | reverse complement strand
TGAAACTTGTTTCATTTTTAGTTCTGAAAAATGCAATTCAGTATTTTTTGAATTTAATACTTTGGCATAAGCTAGTGAACTAAAGAGAATAGTTTTATTAAGACCAATTAGACTTTTTATACGATTAAGTTCTCTTTGGTGAATGTTTTCAGGACACTTAGTAACAACTATTATATGAGCTCTTCTTGCCTGCTTTTTAGCATCTCTAAGACTTCCTGTAGGCAAAAAGGTGTCTTTTACATAAAGGTTATCATAAGCCGTCAAAAGAATATTAAAACTAGGTGTCACCTTACGGTGTTGAAAGGCATCATCTAATAGAATGACATCAGGTTTTATATTACTTTCCAAATTTAATATTCCATTGCATCTATCTGCATCAACTGCCAAATTGATGGTATTGAATTTATGGTATATCTGAAATGGTTCGTCACCCAATTGCTCCACTGTTGAATGTTCGTTTGCTAATTGAAATCCCTTTGATTTACGTTTATATCCCCTACTTAGAACAGCAATCTTAAAATCATCTTGAAGGGCTTTAATCAAATATTCAATCATGGGGGTTTTACCGGTACCTCCAACACTTAGATTACCCACACAGACTACTGGTGTTTTAAAAGATTGAGATTTAAAAAAACCTATATCATAAAAGTAGTTGCGAATACGAATGACAAACCCATATAAAAACGAAACCGGAAAAAGTAATTTACGAAGTAGTCGCATTACAGCGAATTTATGATAGAACTCATATAAACTTCTTCAATTTGCTAAAAAATTGTTGTTTTTGCTCAGTTTTTATATTTTTTTCTTCCGCAGAGGAGCTATGAAACTCAAAAAAGCCTTTAACAGAACTAAAAATCTTTAATTTTCGCTTAAATCCAAAAAGTTTATATGAGTTCATTTTATCTTTAAAGAATTAAAAAATAAAAAATGACTGTAAAGGAGGTTACTTCATTGCTAGAAGAGTTGGCACCACTTCATTATGCTGAAGATTTTGATAATGTAGGACTGTTGGTCGGAAACTATGACGAAACCGTTGAGGGAATATTAGTGACCTTAGATACCCTTGAAAATGTTGTTGATGAAGCAATTGAAAAAAAATGTAATCTAATTGTTAGTTTTCATCCCATAATTTTTAAAGGACTAAAAAAAATTACTGGTAGAACTTATGTAGAACGTGTGGTACTGAAAGCTATCGCTAATAATATATCTATTTACAGCATGCATACCGCTTTGGATAATAGTCCTAAAGGCGTAAATGCAAAAATTTGTGAAGTTTTAGGAATTAAAAAAACCAGCATATTGATTCCTAAAAAAAATACTATTAAAAAACTTACTACTTATGTACCAGCAGAAAGGGCTGAAAGTTTAAGAACAGAACTATTTGAAGTTAATGCCGGGAATATAGGTAACTATAGCAACTGCAGTTTTAGTGCAGAAGGTATTGGGACATTTAAGCCAGGTAAGCATTCAAATCCTACAATCGGAAAAATTGGAGAAATTCAAAACCAAAAAGAGACTCAATTACAAATAACTTATGCCAGTGTTCACGAGAAGAAAGTTTTAGAAACACTTTTTAAACATCACCCCTATGAAGAAGTCGCTTATGAAATCATTACCCTAGAAAACGTAAACCAAAACTTAGGCATGGGTATGGTAGGGCAACTTGAAAATGAAATGACAGAAGTTGATTTTCTCAATTATCTGAAAGTCAAAATGAACGCTAAAGTTGTTCGCCATTCTATTTTGCTAAACAAACCCTTAAAAACAGTTGCGGTATTAGGCGGTAGTGGTGCTTTTGGTATTAATGCTGCAATTAGGGCAAAAGCTGATATTTATGTGACATCAGATATAAAATACCATGAATTTTATCAAGCTGAAAATAAGCTAATTATCGCTGATATAGGGCACTTTGAAACCGAGCAGTTTACAAAAAATTTACTGGTTGACTTTCTTACAAAAAAAATTCCTAATTTTGCGGTCACTTTATCAGAAAGTAATACTAATCCCATCAAGTATTTTTAATATATGGCTACAAAAACAGAAATCACTGTAGAAGAGAAATTACGAGCATTGTACGATTTGCAATTAATTGATTCTAGAGTTGATGAAATAAGAAATGTTCGTGGAGAATTACCTCTAGAAGTTGAAGATTTAGAAGATGAAGTTCTGGGCCTAAAAACTAGAATGGACAAGTTAAAATCTGACGTTGAGACCATAAATTTTGAAATCACTGCTAAGAAAAACTTGATTGAAGAATCTAAAGTATTGATTAAGAAATATGCTGAACAACAAAAAAATGTTCGAAACAGTAGAGAATTCAATTCTTTGACAAAAGAAGTAGAGTTTCAAGAATTGGAAATTCAACTTGCGGAAAAGAACATTAAAGAATTTAAAGTTCAAATTGAGCAAAAGAAAGAGGTTATTTCAAGCACCAAAGAGAACCTTTCTGAGCGCGATGCGCATTTAAAGCACAAGAAGAGTGAACTAGATGCTATTCTTGCAGAAACAGAAAAAGAAGAAACAGCTTTACTTAAGAAATCAGAGCAATTCGAAGACAAAATTGATGAGCGCTTGGTAAAAGCTTATAAACGTATTCGTCATAATGTAAAAAATGGCTTGGCAGTTGTGCC
>NZ_JBGCCX010000181.1:0-17356 GCF_045105015.1 Psychroserpens sp. | reverse complement strand
TGTAAAACCCTTTGTAATCTTCATCTTTTAATTCTGTTGGTTGTTTCGTCCAAGCAGGATTAGGGTTATTTATAATGTTATCAACTGTGATTTGTTTGTGAGGCTCTGTTGTTTCTTTACCTTCAGCATCAGTTGTCGTTTTTGGAATGAATTCAGGATCATTGATTTCCTTTGTTCCAAATTTAATTGGAATAGGCATGAACTTATTGTACTTTAATAATAATTCACTAATGCGACCTTCTTCTAGGAATTCTGTAGAATCTTCAGCAATATGAAGTACGATTTCTGTGCCTCTTTCTGATTTGTCAGATTCTACTAATGTGAATTCAGGAGAGCCATCACAGGTCCAATGTGCTGCAGGTTCATTTTTGTGAGATTTTGTAATGATCTCAACTTTTTCTGCAACCATAAATGCCGAGTAAAATCCTAATCCGAAATGACCAATGATTCCAGCATCTTTTCCAGCATCTTTATATTGATCTAAAAATTCTTCAGCGCCAGAAAATGCAACCTGATTGATGTATTTTTCTACTTCGTCAGCTGTCATTCCTAGACCTTGATCAATAATATGAAGCTTTTTTCCTTCCTTATCAATTTTAATTTCGATTTTCGGACTTCCATATTCGCTTTTAGATTCACCAATACTTGTTAAGTGTTTTAATTTGAGTGTTGCATCTGTTGCATTACTAATCAACTCACGTAAAAATATTTCGTGATCGCTGTATAAGAATTTTTTAATGAGCGGAAATATATTTTCTACCGATACATTAATGTTCCCTTTTGTCATGATATGTATGTTTTTAATTTAATTATTAAGATGATTTTGTAATGACAAAAAAAGTACCAAGACGGATAAGGTGACAAACTGACATTTTTTAACTTTTAATTGAGATTTAGTTTTTTGGAAGTAGAGCGTTATATTTTGTACTTTGCTTATTCTTTAATATTCGAAAAAATGTACAATTCCAAAATAATAGGCTTAGGGCATTATGTTCCTGACAACGTGGTAACTAATGATGATCTATCAAAAATGATGGATACTAATGATGAATGGATTCAAGAGCGAACAGGAATTAAAGAGCGTCGCTGGGTTAAACCAGGTTCAGATGATACAACAGCAACAATGGGAGTGAAGGCTGCAAAAGTAGCTATAGAACGTTCAGGAATTGATAAAAATGATATTGATTTTATCATATTTGCGACCTTAAGTCCAGACATGTATTTTCCTGGCCCAGGAGTTCAGGTGCAGCATGCATTAGGAATTAAAACGGTTGGAGCATTAGATGTTCGAAATCAGTGTTCAGGTTTTGTGTATGCTATTTCTGTTGCTGATAATTTTATTAAGACAGGCATGTATAAAAACATACTTGTTATTGGTAGTGAATTACATTCTTACGGTTTAGATAAAACCACACGAGGAAGAGGCGTTACTGTGATTTTTGGTGATGGAGCAGGAGCAGCAGTTTTAAGTAGAGAAGAAGATGTTAGCAAAGGAATTTTATCAACACATTTACATTCTCAAGGTGAACATGCTGAAGAATTGGTTTTGATTGCGCCAGGAATGGGGAAGCGCTGGGTTAGTGATATTTTGGCTGAAAATGATCCAAATGATGCAAGTTATTTCCCTTATATGAACGGTCAATTTGTATTTAAAAATGCTGTGGTTCGATTTCGCGAAGTAATTATGGAAGGTTTAATGAAAAATAACCTTGAAGTTGAGGATATAGATATGCTCATTCCACATCAAGCTAATTTACGTATTGCACAATTCATTCAGCGTAAGTTTAAATTAGAAAATCATCAGGTGTTTAATAATATTCAGAAATACGGTAATACGACTGCTGCATCTATACCAATTGCTTTAACTGAAGCTTGGGAAGAAGGTAAAATAAAAGAAGGTGATACTGTAGTTTTGGCTGCTTTTGGTAGTGGTTTTACTTGGGGAAGCGTGATTATGAAGTGGTAAAAAAAATCCGAAACTTTTCAGTTCCGGATTTCTTCCGCTATTAACCAATTCTCACTAACACTAAAACTATAACAGTGATATGTTAAACTGATTAATTTTAAAACTTATCACATATACATAGACGCTGTTTTTTCTGTTTTATTATATCAAAATTCACTTTTAACGTTAATTAACATAAAAAAGTCCGTAGTTAATAAAAACCACGGACCATATGCCATTATCAATTTAAAAACTTTGTTAGAATAAGGGCTAACTTATGTAAAGGTTTAAATTAGTCGTAATTAGTACTTAAACATTACATACATGATTGGTTTTTAATAATATCATATAAAAAAACCCGAAGCTTTTAAAGACTTCGGGCTGAACATTTAATAACCAGACTTAACACTAACCATCAACTATTATGTAGGTTATTAAATGCATAGATTTTTAAGATCTAAAGAAATCCTCCGCTTCCAGATGTTTCATTATTGTCTCTGTTTTTACGTCTAAGCGCTCTATATTTTCCACCACCAAATCGGTAAGCTAAAGAGATATTCCAAGTATTACTTTCCCAATTGAATTCACCTACTTGAGGGTAAGGTCTATCACCTTCAAATTCAAATTTCATCGTATTTAAAATATCGCTGTAGTTAAAGCTAAACGTTGCTCTTTCATCTTCTAAGAAGCTATATCTAAGTCCAGTGTTAACCATAAACATCGGTTTTCTGGTAAACTGCAATCCTTTTTCTTCACCTCTATACATAGTGAAAACGGATAGGTTTAAACGTTTGGTAGCTTTAAAATTGTTAAACAGTCTAAAGTTGTATACAATGTTGTCTACTTCAATTGTGTTTCTTGCAATATCAGAAGTAGTAGCCATATCTATTGGTTGAGTTAGCGTTTCTGCAATCCCTTTTTGTTTTCTTGCAAACAAATCAAAACTTGCATTAAAACTCCACCACTTTGTAGGTCTGTAGTTACTACTTAATTCAACACCAAAAGCAGTGGTGTTTTCAAAATTGTCATAGGTTAATATGTTTTTATTAAGATCTAGCTGGTCGATAAAAACAGCTCTATTAATTTCGTCTTCTACTAATCTAAAAAACACACCACCAGTAATACTTCCTTTTTCTAGTTTTCTAATGTAATTGAATTCTACAGAATTTGTAAACTGCGGTTCAAGATTGGTGTTTCCGAAAGAAGAAATTAAAGGTGTACTCCATTCTCTAATAGGATTTACTTGTTGTAAACCAGGTCTGTCAACGCGTCTGCTAACACTCATTTGATAGGTGTTCTTTTCACTAGCAGTATAGGTTACAAATGCTGAAGGATATATTTGAAAATAATCATTTTCAAATGGGTTATCCTCAAGTCCATTAACCGATTGACTCAAAGCCGAAGCATCTTCTGAAACAGATTCCGCTCTTGCTCCAACTTGGTAACTCCATTTCTCAAAGGTTTTACCATATGTAACATACAATGAATAAATATCTCTTTTGTAGGTAAAATCTGTACTGGGTGTTGGTATGAATTCATCACCATTATTAGGAACCATATCTTGTAATGGGTTTACAGAAAGTCCAGTAGAATTATAATCTATATTAGTTTCAAACAAACGTATTTCACCACCAACTTCTAGTTTAGTATTTTCGTTTAGTGGATTAGTATAGTCTAAATTAATTACTGTTTGATCTCTATCAGTGTCTACAAAATCTGTATAATTTGGAGGGAAAGGGATATTTGTAAAGCTGAAATTTGCAATTTCGTCTTGACCAAATACACTATAGTCAACTTCTAAATCTAATGTTTCTCCTTCTTTGCTAAACTTATGGTTGTAAATTCCATTGTATTGTGAGACAACATTATCAATATCATTAAAAAAATCTTGAATCTGTAAGGGTTGATTAATAAATTGAACTCCAGTTATGCCATCATTTGCGCCTTCATACAAGTTTTGATTTGTAAAAAAAGAAAATGTATTATTATCATTCATGTAAAAATCGACACCAACTTTATATAAATGTGATTTGTTCTTGTTTTTAGAATCAAAAGTTTGAACAGATCCATCATCTAAACGATCAATAAAACCATAGTTTGCATTGTTTCCTATATTGTTTCCATAGTTTCCAAAGAAATTAAATTTCCCATTTCGGTAATTCATGTCAATCGAACTATTAAATTTTGCAAAAATCTCTTTAGTTACTCCAACATTAATATTTCCATTAAAGCCAATATTAGTGTTTTTATGTAGTATGATATTAATGATACCACTCATCCCTTCAGGATTATATTTTGCTGAAGGATTTGTGATTAGTTCAATTTGCTTAATCGACGTTGAAGGTATTTGTCTCAAAAGTTGTGCAATTGGAACATTTGATAATTTACCGTCAACCATCACACGAACATTCTCATTACCACGTAAACTAATGTTACCTGTTTGTTGATCGACGTTTACCGAAGGAAGGTTGTTCATGATGTCACTAGCTGTGGGTCCAGATGTCATTAAATCTTTACCGACGGTAATAACTTTTCTATCGACTTTTTGTTTGATTGTTGTGACTTCCGCAACTACAGTAACTTCATCTAAACTTGCAATATCTTCTTCAAGAAAGATATCACCAATGCTTACTTTATAATTGCCTTTACCAATTGTTATAGTTTTTGATGTAGTTTTAAAACCAATATATTGAATACTAAGTGTGTGAGTCCCTTCAATAACATTTTCAATTTCAAATGTTCCGTCCTCTAAAGTAATTCCTCCTGTAATAGTGTTGTTTTCAGAGTCCTTAATAATAACATTTACGTAAGGTAGTGGTTCTTTTAAAGAAGCATCAATGACACGGCCAGTGACTGTGCCTTCTCTAGCTTTCAAATTTGTTGTGGAGTTTGCATATGTAATTACTGAAAATAATAACATACACCAAAGTGTAATTTGTTTCATTTTTTTTGATTGATTGAGTTAAGATTTATTCTTATCAGAATAGGTTGTTACCACATAGACGCTTATTTTTGGGTTGTGTTACTCGATTTAACACTACTTAACATCTTTTTAACAAACACAGCTTTTGTTTTAAGACAAAACCATTAAAAAGCAAATTATAATTATTGAATAAAACTTATGTCAAAAAAAACGTTAGTTATTGGTGCATCATTAAAACCACAGCGCTATTCTAATATAGCTATCAATAGATTGGTAAATAACAAACAAGAAGTTGTTGCTTACGGATTAAGAGAAGGTAATGTTGCAGGTATTGAAATCGATACAAAGTTATTGCCATATCAGGATATTCACACAATTACCTTGTATTTAAATCCTCAACGTCAGAAAGCATTTTACGATTATATTATTTCTTTAAATCCTGAACGTGTGATTTTTAATCCAGGCACTGAAAATTCAGAGTTACAGGATATATTAAAACAAAACAAAATCTTTTTTGAAAAAGCTTGTACTTTGGTGCTTTTAGGAATTAATCAATACTAATTTTTGTTTTCTTTGAAATAAATAAAAGGCCAATAAAGGTTAAAAGACCATTGATGATTAAAATTTCAAAACCTATTTTGTAGCCATTTAATAATTCTGCCGAATACATATTAATGACATAAGATACCAAAGGTGCTATGATGGCAATTATCCAAACGTAACGATCTTTAATATGTTTTTTAGTTAATATTCCGAAGGCAAATAAGCCAAGTAAAGGTCCATAGGTGTATCCAGCGGCTTTAAATAATTCCCAGATTACTGAAACATCTTTAAAAAGTAAATCAAATAAAACAATAACAATAACAAGTATCACACTAAATAGAACGTGGATTTGTTTGCGCACTCTTTTTTGATCTTGTTTTGGTTTTTTATTTAATTCAATAATGTCAATACAAAATGAAGTTGTTAAAGAAGTAAGTGCACTATCTGCACTACTATAAGCTGCTGCAATTAATCCCAATAAAAAGAATGCTGAGGTGATTACTCCAATTTCAGGAAGCATAGCAATAGTTGGAAATAAATCATCCTTGTTTGCAGTAATTCCATGTTTTGCTGCATATTGTGTCAATAATAGACCTAAGGTTAAAAATAAGATGTTTACAAAGACTAAAATAATACTAAAACTCACCATGTTTTTTTGAGCTTCTTTAAGATTCTTACAGGTTAGATTTTTTTGCATCATATCTTGATCTAAACCATTTATGGTTATTGTAATGAAGATTCCTGCTAAAAAGCTTTTGATAAAATATTGCGCATTATTTCCATCTTCAAAAAAGAAAACTTTACTGAGTTTGCTGTCTGTAACATTATAATAAATTTCAGAAAAACCACTTAAATCTAAAGCAGTCGCTAAAAAAGAAATAGTAACAACCACAGAAATTAACATGAAAAGTGTTTGAAGTGTGTCTGTAAAGATGATAGTTTTAATACCACCTCTGAAAGTGTACAACCAAATTAATGCAATTGTAATGATTACAGTAATAGGAAAGGGTATTGAAAAATTATCAAAAATTAGCAGTTGTAAAACTTTTGCCACCAAAAAAAGTCTAAAAGCAGCTCCAACTGTGCGTGAAATTAAGAATGCTACTGAACCAGTTTTATAGCTTGTGTTTCCAAATCGTTCTTGAAGGTATGTATAAATTGACGTTAAATTCATCTTATAGTAAAGAGGAAGCAATACATAAGCGATAATCAGATATCCAAAGAAGTAACCCAATACCACTTGAAAATAACCAAACTGATTAGCTTCAACAGCGCCAGGTACAGAAATAAATGTAACGCCAGATAGTGAAGCTCCAATCATTCCAAAGGCTACTAAATACCAAGGAGCAGATTTATTTGCTTTAAAAAAGGCTTCATTTGAATCTTCTTTACCTGTGAAATATGAAATTAAAATAAGTACACTAAAATAGGCAAGAATGAGTAAAATAATGGCGTTCGTCGACATAATTTGAGTTTTAACAGATTTTTTTTTCGAAAACCTTATCTTTACAAAAAAAATTGATAACAATAATAGGTAATTTATTACAATAAACTTGTGTTCTCAACTAGAGATTACATGTTTAATTGTAGTAATAGTTATTTGTTTATTTAACGCTATTTAAAATGAAAAACCGAAACATTCTAATCATTTTTTTATTGGCATTTAGTCTGTCATGGTCTCAAGAATTTAGGGAAATGATAGCTAAAGGGACTTACACGGTTCAAGAAATTCAGCAAAGTGCTGAAGCCTATTTTGCTATCGTTGGAACCGAGCGTGGTAAAGGTTATAAGCCTTACAAGCGTTGGGAATATCAGGCATTACTTGATATGGATGAAAACGGAATGCTACAAACACCAGAATTCTATTTCAATGAATTAAATAATTACAATAACTACATTAATCAAAATTTCGGACTTGCAAGAACTACTGTTGGTACATGGGAACCTCTAGGTCCAGATTATTGGAACCAAACATCTGGATGGAATCCTGGTGTTGGTAGAATTACCTCTATTGCTGTAGAACCATTAAATCCAAACCATATAATTATTGGCGCACACACTGGAGGAGTCTGGAGAACAGTTGATGGTGGTGTAAATTGGACAGTGCTTACAGATAATCTTTCTAATTTAGATGTTACATCTCTTGCTATAGATCCTTCTGATTCAACATCATATTTTTGGGGTTCAAATGGAGGAACAATTTTTAGATCAACCGATTCAGGTGCAACTTGGAATTTTTATTCTGATACAGGTAGTGGGTCAGTAAATAAAATACTTATAGATCCTAATTCTACAAATAAAATGTATTGCTCAGTTGAAGGAGGAGGGATTTTTAAATCAACCGATACTGGACTTAATTGGACTTTGATAAATGACGCTGCTACAAATGGTTTTGATGTAGAATTTAAACCTGGTGATACAAATACAATTTATGCGTCTGGAAATCAATTTTTTACTTCAACTGATGGAGGAGTAAGTTTTCAAACTCCTGATGCATTATCACAATGGACTCAAGAAAATGTTTCTGGATCTAATAATTGGACAGCCACAGGATCAAATCAAAATGGTACTGTTACTGCTAGAACAGGTAATGGAATGGCACTATGTTATGTAAATGATTTTTCTTCTCCGGTTACTAATTTAGTGACGCCTAGTTTAAATCTTTCAGGCGCATCACTTCCAATTTTGAATTTTTATTATTCTAATGTCAACTGGGAAGGGGATATAGATACTTTAAGAGTGCTCTATAAAACATCTTTAGCAGGTAATTGGATAGAAATAGCAAGTTATACAGCTGAAACTCCTAATTGGACTAATGTTATTTTAAGTCTTCCAAATGGGAGTTCAGACTATTATATTGCTTTCGAAGGGACTGCTAATTTCGGACGAGGCTTAACAATTGATGATGTGTCTGTTCAAGATGCAGCATTGGGTACTGTTTTTCAAGATGGATTCGAAGTGACATCAAATTCTTTTTCGGGCGGACCAAAAATGATTGGTGTTACAGCTGATAACCCTAATGCTGTTTATGTACTTGAAGCTTCGAGTGGATTGTTTAAAGGTCTTCATAAATCTACAGATAGTGGAAACTCATTTGCTGAATTAGATCATACAGATAAAAATTATTTTGGTTACAGTTCCTCAGCTGATGATTCCTCTGGTCAAGCTCCAAGAGATATGGATATTGTAATTAATCCTGAAGATGAAATGGATGTCCACATAGCTGGTGTCTTATCTTGGCGATCTATAGATGGAGGAAATAATTTTAGCATTACTTCTCAATGGGTCCCTGGCACTGCAGCTAGCGAAAATATTGGTTATAACCATGCAGATATTGATATCATGGAATACGTAGGGAATCCAACTGATGGATACAAGTTATATACAGGTACTGATGGTGGTATTTTTGTTGCTGACGATCCTCTTAATGTATCAAGCTCTTATTATCGTGACTTAACTCCAGGTCTAGGGATTAGACAATTCTATAAAATAGGAATCAGTCAAACTGACCCAGTTATTGTAACTGGAGGCTCTCAAGATAATGGGACATCTGTTTATGGTCAAGATGGTATATGGAGAGATTGGTTAGGTGCAGATGGAATGGAATCTTTTGTTGATAAGACCAATCCAGATATTTTATACGGAACATCTCAGTTTGGAACACTTTACAGATCGATAAGTGGTGGAAATAATCAAAATAATATAAGTTCTCCACTAGATAAAAGTGGAAATTGGATTACACCATTTGAACAAGATCCAGTCATACAAAACACCATTTATACAGGTTATGATGAAGTTTATAAGTCAACAGACTCAGGAAATAACTGGGTGTCAATTTCGCAAAACTTTGGTGGGAACCTTAATCATTTAAAAATTGCATCAAACGGAATGACCATGTATGCTTCTAGAGGTGGTGATTTATATAAAACAATTGATGGAGGCGCAGGAGATTGGCAAGAATTAACAGGTTTTAATGGATCAATCAATTCGATTGCAATTCATCCATCAAATCCAAATAAAATAGCAATAGCTACTACAAATTCAGACAAAGTATATGTGTCTACTGATGGTGGAAATAATTGGAGTCCTTATAGACTTAATCTGCCTAATTTTAGTGCTCGTGCATTGGTGTGGCAAGACAATGGTAAAGATGGTCTCTACTTAGGAATGAATTATGGAGTGTTTTATATAGATAATGATTATTCAGAATGGCAACCCTTTAGTAATAATCTCCCTAATGTGAGAATTAGTGAGCTTGAAATCAATACAGCTGATAATAAAATTTATGCAGGAACCTTTGGACGTGGACTTTGGCGTTCTAATTTATTTGATAGCACTTTAAGTATTGAAGGTTTTGAATTGAATTCAATAAAGATGTTTCCTAATCCAGCTAAAAGCCTAATAAATTTATCATGGAATAAAGGAGAGAAAGTGGCTGTTAAAATATATAACTCAATAGGAAAACTAATGTATTATGCTAAAAATCAAACATTATTAAATCCCTTATCAATTGATACTTCATTTTTTAATTCAGGATTATATTTTGTAACTATTAACAGTGTAAATGGAGTTGTTACTAAAAAACTAATTATTGAATAGTGTTTATATAAACAAATAGTAAAAGCCATTTTCTATATCGAAAGTGGCTTTTTTTGCTACATATTAAATTGTAATTTAGCATTTATGGAATTTTCTTCAAAGCTACTCGAAAATGCAGTTAACGAAATGTCACAATTGCCAGGAATTGGAAAGCGAACAGCATTACGTTTGGTACTGCATTTATTGAGGCAACCAGAATCACAAACGCTCAATTTAGCTCAATCTTTAAATGCTATGCGAAGCAAAATCAAATTTTGTAAAAGTTGCCATAACATTAGTGATACAGACCTTTGTGAAATTTGTGCAAATCCGCATCGCGTTGAAGATACTATTTGTGTTGTAGAAGATATAAGAGATGTAATGGCAATTGAAAACACAAGTTCTTTTCGAGGTTTGTATCATGTTCTGGGTGGAAAAATTTCTCCAATGGATGGTATCGGCCCAAATGAGCTTAATATAAAATCTTTAGTAGATAAAGTAAAACAAGGACATATAAAAGAACTCATTTTTGCATTAGGTACAACAATGGAAGGCGATACGACTAATTTTTATATCTATAAACAAATACAAGGTTTTAAGGTTATTACATCTACAATTTCTAGAGGTATTTCTGTCGGAAATGAGTTAGAATATACAGATGAAGTAACACTCGGAAGAAGTATACTTAATAGAATACCATTTGAAGTATCTTTAAAATCATAAATTTTATTTGAAATTATCAGTCATCATATTGAACTACAATGTTCGTCATTTTTTAGAGTTGTGTCTGAAGAGTGTCGAAGCTTCGTTAGTAAATATTAATGCTGAAATTATTGTGGTTGATAATCAATCTTCAGATGATAGTTGTGATATGGTTAAGCAATTATTTCCTAACGTGAAACTTATTCAAAATAAAGAGAATTTTGGGTTTTCTAAAGGGAATAATATTGGTGTTGTTAAAGCAAAAGGCGAGTATTTATGCATTTTAAACCCTGATACAGTTGTAGCGGAAGACACTTTTGAGAACATATTAGAATATATTGAATATGAATCTCAAATAGGAATTTTAGGCTGCAGACTTATTGATGGTCAAGGTTCTTTTTTACCCGAAAGTAAACGGTATGTTCCTACACCATCTGTGGCCATAAAAAAAATGTTAGGACAAACTGATTCTTATTATGTTAAAACTTTAGACGAATTATCCTTTGGTAGAGTTCCTATATTAGTTGGAGCATTTATGGTAATAAAGAAGAAAGTTTATAATGAAGTTAATGGCTTTGACGAAGACTATTTTATGTATGGAGATGATATAGATTTATCTTATAAGGTTGAAAACTTAAACTATCATAATGTGTATTATGGAAAAACTACCATCATACATTTTAAAGGCGAAAGTACATTGAAAGATAAAGTATATGCCAAACGCTTTTATGGTGCCATGCAGATTTTCTATCAAAAATATTTTAAATCAAATATTCTATTTAATACTATGGTTTGGTTTGGAGTTCATTTTGCAACTTGGTTTCAGAAACCATCAAAATCATTCGAAAGTAATCCTAAATATATTGTGTATGTTTCAAATCGCACTAATAAGTCATTAGATGATATATTTGGAGAAAAGCTCACAATTGTGAACCAATTTAATAAATACGCAAACGATACAGAATACATTTTAGATAACAATCATCTCAGTTTTAAGTCAATCATCGAAATCTTATCAAATACACCTAAAAATTGTTCAGCAACTTTTAAAATTCTACCAAAAAATTCTAACTTTATCATCGGAAGTAATAGCTCTAAAAGTAGAGGAGCTGTTATTCAGCTAAGCAGCAATTAATTGAAAAAATCGCAACGATTGTTTTGATTTTTCATTAATTTTGCAATCGTTAAACAAATTATTGACGCTAGATTACAGATATGGCAAAATTTGAACTAAAGCTTCCTAAAATGGGAGAGAGTGTTGCAGAAGCAACAATAACATCTTGGTTAAAAGAAGTAGGCGATACTATAGAAGCAGATGAAGCAGTTTTAGAGATTGCTACAGATAAAGTAGATAGTGAAGTTCCTAGTGAAGTTGATGGTGTTTTAATCGAAAAGTTATTTGAAGTCGATGACGTTGTTCAGGTTGGTCAAACGATCGCTGTTATTGAAATTGATGGAGAAGACAGTAGTTCATCTGAAGCTCCAAAAGTTGAAAAAATTCAAGAAACACCTGCTGTAGCCGAAGTTGCCAAAGCAGTTGTAGCAGCTAAAGAGAGTATTGCTCCAATAGTGAATTCAGGAGAACGCTTTTATTCGCCTTTAGTGAAAAATATCGCAAGACAAGAAGGGATTTTTCAACCAGAATTGGATGGTATTCCTGGTACAGGAAAAGATGGACGTGTTACTAAAAATGACATGTTATCTTATATAGAAAACAGAGGATCTCAGACTCTAGAAACTCCAACAGCTTCAAAAGCGGTAGAAGCTCCTAAAGCAACTCCTATTAAAGCTACAGAAACGAAATCAAAACCTGCTCAAGTCGCTGCAAGTGGAGATGATGAAATTGTAGAAATGACGAGAATGGGCAAACTAATTGCGCATCATATGGTTGAATCTGTTCAAACTTCAGCTCATGTTCAAAGTTTTATTGAAGCAGATGTAACTAAAATATGGAATTGGCGTAAAAAAGTTAAAGATGAATTCTTCAAAAGAGAAGGAGAAAATTTAACCTTTACTCCAATCTTTATGGAAGCAGTAGCCAAGGCACTACGTGATTATCCAATGATGAATATTTCTATTCAAGGGGATAGTATTATAAAGAAAAAACATATTAATTTAGGAATGGCTGCAGCGTTACCTGATGGTAACTTAATTGTTCCAGTAATTAAAGATGCTGATCAGTTGAACCTTGTTGGAATGACCAAAAAAGTGAATGACTTGGCAGGCAGAGCAAGAAATAATGCTTTAAAACCAGACGACATTCAAGGAGGAACCTATACAGTAACTAATGTTGGAACTTTTGGTAGTATCATGGGAACACCAATTATTAATCAACCTCAAGTAGGTATTTTAGCATTAGGCGCCATTAGAAAAGTGCCTGCTGTTGTTGAAACTGCAGAAGGTGATTTTATTGGTATTCGTTATAGGATGTTTATGTCACACTCTTACGACCATCGTGTTGTTAATGGAGCACTTGGTGGACAATTTGTTAAAGCTGTTAAAGATTACTTAGAAGCATGGGATTCTGATAGAGAAATCTAATAAATCTTTCAAAAATAATTCAATTCAACAATAAATATATAAGCACAATTTTTCAAGTTGTGCTTTTTTGTTTATTCTAAGTATCTTTACCCAAAAATTAGACTAATGCAGCTCAATCTAACAAAGCCCATCTGTTTTTTCGATTTAGAAACCACAGGAATCAATATCACTAACGATAGAATTGTAGAAATTTCAGTCCTAAAAGTACATCCAAACGGAAAGGAAGAAACATATACACAACGTGTGAATCCCACCATTCCAATTCCATATATAGTAACACAAGTTCATGGTATTTCAGATGCAGATGTAGCTGATAAGCCAACCTTCAAAGAAATTGCTAAAGACGTTTATAATATGATTAAAGATTCCGATTTAGGAGGTTTTAATTCTAATCGTTTTGATATTCCGCTTTTAGCAGAAGAAATGCTTCGTGCTGAGATAGATTTCGATATGAAAAATCGACAATCTATTGATGTGCAAACCATTTTTCATAAAATGGAGCAACGTACATTAAGCGCAGCTTATAAATTCTATTGTGATAAAAACCTCGATGATGCTCATAGTGCCGAAGCAGATACAAAAGCGACATACGAAGTTTTAAAAGCGCAGTTAGATAAATATGAAGAGCTTGAAAATGATTCTAATTTTTTAGCTGAATTTAGTTCTCGTAAGAAATTTGCAGATTTTGCTGGATTTATAACATATAACAAAGAAGGTGTAGAGTGTTTCTCTTTCGGAAAGCATAAAGGTAAATTAGTTACCGAAGTCTTAGAAAAAGAACCTGGTTATTTTGGCTGGTTACTCAATGCCGATTTTCCTCTATACACTAAAAAAGTGTTGACTTCAATCAAATTAAGAGCGTTTAATAACAAGCTCTTATAATTAGTCTAAAAATTAACCATCTAAAAGTCTAATCATGAAATTGATTTGCATTGGTCGAAATTACACAGAACATATAAAGGAGTTGGAGAATGAAAAACCGACTGATCCTGTTGTATTTTTAAAACCAGACACCTCAATATTGTTAAAAAAGCAGCCATTTTTTATTCCCGATTTTTCTGAAGAAGTACATCATGAGGTTGAAATATTGGTTAAAATTAATAAAGTAGGAAAGCATATTTCAAAAAAATTCGCTCATAAATATTATGATAAAATAGGTCTAGGTATTGACTTCACAGCTCGAGATTTACAAGCTAAGTTAAAAGCTAAAGGTTTGCCTTGGGAAAAAGCGAAAGCGTTTGATGGTGCTGCTGTCATAGGAGAATGGCTCCCTAAACAAGATTTTGATGATGTGAATAATATTAATTTTAGCTTGTATAAAAACCAAGCAGTTGCCCAACAAGGTAATACCAGTTTAATGTTGTATAAAATTGACGAAATCATAGAATATGTCTCGAAATATTTTACTTTAAAGATTGGAGATATTATCTTTACGGGAACACCAGCTGGAGTTGGCAAAGTTATTGCTAATGATAAATTAATTGGATTTATAGAAGACAAACAAGTGTTTTCAATAACAGTAAAATAAATGGAATTAAATTACAAATTATATAGAGTACGTGAATTAGCTGATAACGATATGGATTTCGTTAAATCATTAGCTGAAGCTTTCTTGGAAGAAGTACCAGTAGACGCAGAACGCCTCAAAGTAGCAGTAGCTGAAAAAGATTACTACAATACGTATCAAGCTGCTCACAAAATGAAACCAACCATAGACTTATTTGAACTAGGTGTTCTTCAAGATCTTATCGTTGTTCAAGATTGGGGTAAATTTGAAAAGGCAGGTGAAGATTGCTCTAAAGAATTAGAATTAGTACTTTCAGCTGTTGAGAAAACAACTGCAGAACTAAAAGAAGATTTCAATCTATAATGCAAGCGGAAATAATTACCATTGGTGATGAGATTCTCATCGGTCAAATCGTAGATTCAAACTCGGCATTTATAGCAAAACAATTTAATAAAATTGGAGTTTCTGTGTATCAAATCACGTCTGTTCAAGACGATAGAACACATATTTTAAAAGCTTTAGCTGAAGCTGAAACTAACGCTGATATCGTTGTTCTTACAGGAGGTTTAGGTCCAACAAAAGATGATATTACCAAAAAAACAATCGCAGATTATTTTGAAGACTCCTTAATTGAAGATGTTTCGGTTAGAAAGAATATTGAGCATATTTGGCAAGTTTATGTTAAAAAACCTATCATGCAAGTCAATTTAGATCAAGCGTTGGTGCCTTCCAAAGCTTTCGTTTTGATGAATAAATTTGGAAGTGCTCCTGGTATGTGGCTTGAAAAAAACAATACAGTATTCATATCGCTTCCTGGTGTACCTTTTGAAATGAAAGCCTTAATAAAAGATGAAGTGCTCCCTAAATTAAGGACACGTTTTAAATTCCCATACATACAACACAAAACATTTCTAACTTATGGTTTAGGCGAGAGTACTCTGGCTGAACGTATTGAAAATTTTGAAAATGAATTACCAGATTTTATTAAGTTAGCATATCTCCCAAGTTTAGGACGCGTGCGGTTGAGATTATCTGCAAAAGGAAATGATAAAACGGTTGTTGAAGCTGAAATGCAAAAGCAAACAGATAAATTATTGCCTCAAATTCAAGATATATTTTCTGGTTTTGAAGAAGATATTTCAATTGAAGCAATTATTGGTAAGTATTTAACAAAGCAAAGAAAAACAGTTGCAACTGCTGAAAGTTGTACAGGTGGTTTGATTGCTGAACGATTTACTGTTAATGCAGGAGCTTCTAAATATTTTAAAGGAAGTATAGTAAGTTATACTAAAGAAACTAAGATTAATGTTTTAAAGGTTTCTGAAGATTTAATTGAAACATATTCAGTTGTTAGTGCTGAAGTCGCAGAAGCTATGGCTAAAAATGCATTACTATTATTAAACACAGATTATGCAATCGCTACAACAGGTAATGCAGGACCAACAACTGACGAAACAGACGAAGGTGTGGGAATTGTATATATTGCGATTGCCACAAAAGACAAAGTGTATTCAGAACAATTTAGCTTTGGAAATCATCGTGTTAAAGTGATAAATAAAGCCTCAAACAAAGCCTTTGAAATGCTACAAAAAGAAATTTTAAAAAAGTAGTGCTTTTAGTTTGTCGTTATTGTAAAGATTTCTTAAATTTGCACCCTGTTTTGCAGAAACATAATTTAAAGTTAGAAAGAAATGTCAAGAGTTTGTGAACTTACAGGAAAAAAAGCGATGGTTGGAAACAACGTATCGCACGCAATGAATAAAACGAAACGTAAATTTAATGCCAATTTAATTAAGAAGCGTTTCTTTATTCCTGAAGAAGATAAGTGGGTAACTTTAAAAGTATCGACTTCAGCATTAAAGACTATCAATAAAATTGGTATCTCAGCTGCAATCAAAGAAGCTAAATCTAAAGGATTTTTAAAATAATAGCATAACGCTTAAAGTCACTTAAAATGGCAAAAAAAGGAAATAGAATACAGGTAATATTAGAATGTACAGAGCACAAAGAGTCTGGGCAACCAGGAACATCTCGTTACATTACAACAAAAAACAAAAAGAATACGCCAGATAGAATGGAGATTAAGAAATTTAATCCAATCTTAAAGCGTATGACTGTTCACAAAGAGATCAAATAATAAAAGTATAGAGTCATGGCAAAGAAATCAGTAGCATCATTACAAACAGGATCTAAAAGACTTACTAAAGCGATCAAAATGGTAAAATCACCAAAAACTGGCGCTTACATGTTTGTTGAGTCAGTAATGGCACCAGAGTTTGTCAATGATTTTTTAAACAAAAAATAAATTAAACATTCTTGTGTTTAATGCAGAGCTGCTTTCATATTTGAAAGCAGTTTTTTTATGTCTATATTTGAGTTTTATTCTGTCATAATAGCAGAAATTAAAGTTCGGCGCGACATTTGACCACAATCAACCAAATAAGTATTACGAATGAGTTTTTTTAAAAAAATATTTTCTTCAGAAAAAAAAGAAACCTTAGATAAAGGTTTAGAAAAATCGAAATCATCGTTTTTTTCAAAATTAAATAAGGCTGTAGCTGGAAAATCTAAAGTTGATGATGATGTTTTAGATAATCTAGAGGAAATTTTAGTGAGT
>NZ_JBGCCX010000180.1:0-3407 GCF_045105015.1 Psychroserpens sp. | reverse complement strand
ATCAACAACAAACTCAACGTCGACATCCGTCAAGACGGAGTGGGTACCCCAGCGTTAGTTCCAAGAACCGCAAAACAAGTCCGCCTAGTCTACAACGCTGGAGGTAGCATCACCGCCAAACACGACGACCAATGGGAATACTCCCTCGGCTACGACGCAAGACTCGCCGACAAGTATGTAGCTCATCAAGGAACGCTTAAGTTGAGAGTTAATTTTTAGGGTAGAACTTTAAAAGTAAAAAATTACTGCTGTTTAGTGGGTTCATCAAAAAGCTTTGGGTAATATAATATCTATAATTACGAGCTATTAAAATTTAATTAGTAATAAAATTAGTTTTTAAATTATTAGAGCGTACAAATGCAATTTAGGAGAATAGTTTCAAATATTAAAGCTTTAACTTTAATCTAAACGATACTTTTCTCCTCTATCTTTAGTCCCAGAATTTTATAGGGTTTAACCCTAAGTATAGGCGTGTTCTTTTTTAATGGTATTATATGATCATCTAATGAATTTATGGGTAGTCAAATCCATAAATCGCTATACTAGTAGTTTGGTAACTATATAATTAGTTCATTAAAATTTGAACTAAAACCAATTTAACCACCATGAATACTTACAACATTGAAAAACAATCTAATATACTTTTATCACTTTTTTTAGGTTTTATAGTACTTTTTGGAAATGCTATTTTGACAACAAATGCTATAGCTGCAACCAACCTAACTTTTACTTCTCATCCAACTAATACACTAATGGGCAGGGATAATTTTGCACCGGAGAAAGAAATAGATTACTACTATGACTTACACCTAAAAAATCTAGCTAAAGTTCTATTATACTCAAAGGATGTCAAACTGAATGATATAGGGAATTTTTATAGTTGGATAGGGTTTGATTTTGATCGAAGTAATTTAAGTGCTAAAAGCGTTGCATATGCAAATGCAAAAAATATACAATTAATGCTCGATATATATAGAGATTATAACAAGAATTATTTGAAAAATGATGCAACTCTAACAGAACTTTTAAATACGGTACAACATCAGACTAATCTAATTTTTTCTCTAATAAAGAATAAAGATCTAACTTTTTCCGAATTTACCAATAGGTTTGCACAAATCGGCCGTAATTTTGGATTGCATACTATAGAAAATAAATTTGCTGAACGTTTAGAAAGAATTGATAACTTTAATTCAAAAAAGTTACTGAACTATTTTAACAAATTTAGATTCCATGCTTTTAGAGGTCAAATTAGATTTGATGGTGAAAGCTTAAATGCAGAAAGTATATATGAAGATGCGCTGCGAATAGTGCAAATTATTAATCAAATCCAAAAATATGCTATTTCTGATATTATAATCTCCAATTTTTCTTCAGTAGCACAAATAAATGAAATAAAAAAATTAAAAAAATCCTACAACATATCAAATATCAATACCATTCCTTTAGTAGAAACAAATCAAGATGTTGCTTATGCTGTCAATAACCTGCAGAAGATAGTTAAAGCTGATAATATTTCGCAAATAATGAAGGCAGGTAGTGATGATACTAGATTTAGTGGTCTTGCCGCTTCGATTCTAAACCTTGCTAAGCTAGGCTATGCTATGCAACAATTAAAAAATTCCGATATGTTTAATTCACAACAGGCAAAAAACCCTATCTTATTCATAGGAATGGGCTCAAGCATTGAAAGGCTTGGGGGACCAGTATTTTTTAGAAGTATGTTGGCAGGCATATTAGGAGATAATGAATCAAATCGTACAATTCAAGGCGGAGAATTAGAATATTTTGCCAATATAACTAATGCAGAGGAAAAACTTAAAACTGAAATTGCAATTGTAAAAAAGCGTGCAAAAATTAATTTTAATGAAATAGTGTCTATATCATCAATAATTAAAGAGTGCTTTCTTGATCGGTATCAAAATATTTATAAGAATGATTTGAAGAGAAATGATTTAAATCAGCTAATATTAAATGGAACTAATCTCGCCTATGCAATGGATAATTATCAAGCTGGTTCAAGATATAAAAAGAGAATTATAGTGAATAGCGAAAATAAATTAACTAATAATTTTACTGATCTTTTTAACAACACAAGAGCAATTGATTTTCAAACAAGTTTTGTATTATCTGGTATTCATCCGGAATTTATACCTTATAAGTATTTGAGCCAGAAACAAGTAGACAAGATTTTATCTTTTAAAGAAAATAAAATTATGAAAACATACATTACTGGAATATATGTTTTGTCAAAGCAAATGAATCCAAATTTTTATAAGGCGTTAGACTTACCTGTTTCTAACACAATATATAAACAGTTTAATGAAGGGTTCAGTATTTTTACTCAAATTATAGAAAAATATTTCCCTGAATTGAAACAAGAAATTGATACAAAATTAGAGCAAGAAAAATATCTAAATTATTCAAAAAATACAAATAAAGAAATAGTAAAAATACTTTCTACAGAAACAGACTTAATAAATAAATATAAGAATGGTGCCATTTCTTTTAAAATAATGACTAATAAATTACATAAATTAAATTATGAAATAGCTAGACTACGCAATCTATTATCTTTAGCCGTTAAGAACTGAAGTCTTTGTTATTCTGAGACAATTATTTAATAGCACAAGATTTCCAAAGTTATATACGAGGCATAGCATAGTACTATTACCATTTGGACATTAGTTTTTATAATTTCTTAAATTAGAACCGTAACTTTCTGTTGAATTGCTCTTACTGTTTCATCAAGTAAATGCAAGCACATAACATTTGCACCTTAGATCCATGAAAATGCAGGCTACAGCTTGATAGATAATAAGCTCAATGTCGACCATCCACACAAAATTTTAACTAACCAATTGCAACTTTCTAAATATACAGCTTTACAAAACTAAATTATTTAATATCAGCCATAAGCACACTCTGACCAAAGTGGTAATATTTTCTGCTTCATTTATATTTTTATTGGAGGTTTATCTCTAAAAATATATTCTCAATTTCGTCTCTTGTGGAGCAACACGTGTTTGTCAGCAATTCTAGCCTTGTAGCCGATGGAATATTTCTTTATCATTGTGCTTTGCAGTTTCTGCTTCTTGTGCTGCTACACTAGATAAAACTGCTTAGTGGCTCTTGAGACAATTTTTCATAACATTATGCTATTCCATCTAAAGCACAAACCTAAACTGCGCACCTTTGCCACCTTTACTATCAGCAGATATAGCCCCGGCATGAGCTTCTACAGCGGCTCTACAAAGCGCTAGGCCTACGCCTCGTCCTTCGGCTTTTGACTCAGTGTTTGAGCCCATCTTAAATGGGGTAAAGATATCGTATAATTCTTCTCTTGGAATGCCGATTCCGTTGTCAGATATTGTAAACTCTACGCCCTTGCCTTTTCTCAAAACACT
>NZ_JBGCCX010000179.1:0-19723 GCF_045105015.1 Psychroserpens sp. | reverse complement strand
TCAATTCCCATCTGTTCTTTGAGCCTAATCGCTAAAGCTGTTTTTATCGTTTGTAGAAACCCAGGTGTTCCACCATCTTCACGATCTTCAATATTATCAATATACTTATGTTCTCCCCAAGGATTGGTCCAACTTACTGTTCCTCCTCCAGGACAATCAGGAATCATATTATGGTATAACTTTTTATTAAATACCAAAACTCCTGAAGTTCCAGGTCCACCTAAAAACTTGTGAGGTGAAAAGAAAATCGCATCTAATGCTTGATCTTCATTTTCAGGATGCATATCAATATCTACATAAGGTGCAGAACATGCAAAATCTACAAAGCAAACACCACCATGTTTGTGCATCAATTCAGCAACTTTATGGTGAGGTGTTTGGATACCTGTTACATTAGAACCTCCGACAATTGAAGCGATTTTTAATGTACAATCTTTATATTTTTCAAGAAGAGTTTCTAGATTTTTTAAGCAGAAGAGTCCGTCGCTATCTGGAGGAATCACTTCAACTTTAGCAATTGTTTCTAACCAAGACGTTTGATTAGAATGATGTTCCATATGAGATATAAATACAACTGGACGAATCTCATCTGGTATATTTGCATATTTCTGAAGGTTTTCTGGAACCTTTAATCCCAAAATACGTTGGAATTTATTCACAACACCTGTCATTCCATTACCACAAACGATTAATGCATCTTGATCATTACAATTGACATGATCTTTAATGATGTGTTTTGCTTCATGATATGCTTTTGTCATAGCTGTACCAGAAACTGTTGTTTCAGTATGTGTATTGGCTACGTAGGGTCCAAACTCATTACAAATTTTTTCTTCGATTGGTCTGTACAACCGTCCGGAAGCAGTCCAATCGGTATAAATTATTTTTTTCTTTCCGTAAGGTGAATCAAATTCTTGATCAATTCCAATAATATGTTGTCTGAATTGTTGAAAATACGCTTCAAGTTTAGAAATTGAATGTGTTTTAGTTTCCATTGACATCATAATAGGTTTATTCCTAGAAAGATACTAAATATTTGCGACAGCTTTAATTTCAGATATGATTTTATCAGCTAAAGTATCTGCTGCATCTTGTGAAGGTGCTTCAGTGTAAATACGAATAATAGGTTCTGTATTACTTTTTCTAAGATGTACCCAAGAGTCAGAGAAATCAATTTTAACACCATCAATGGTTGTTAAGTTCTCATGAGCATAATTAGATTCCATGGTACTTAATATTCCATCAACATCTAATCCTGGTGTTAATTGAATCTTCTTTTTACTCATATAATAATTAGGATATGATGCTCTCAGGTCACTCACATTCATTTTCCTTTCTGCTAAAAGACTTAAAAACAAAGCAACACCAACCAAAGCATCGCGACCATAATGTAATTCAGGATATATTATACCTCCGTTACCTTCTCCACCAATTATAGCATTGTTTTTTTTCATTAGGTTTACGACATTCACTTCACCTACAGCACTAGCTTCGTAAGTTCCACCATGTTTTTCAGTCACGTCTCTAAGTGCTCTTGTAGAACTCATATTACTAACTGTATTTCCTTTTGTTTTACTTAATACATAATCTGCACAAGCCACTAAAGTATACTCTTCGCCAAACATCTCTCCTTTTTCGTCCATAAAGGCTAATCGGTCAACATCTGGATCGACAACAATACCAAAGTCAGCATTCTCTTTAACAACTGCTTTAGATAAATCGGTTAAATGTTCTTTAAGTGGTTCTGGATTATGAGGGAAGTGTCCGTTTGGATCACAAAACAACTTCACTGGATGAACACCTAAACGTTCTAATAATAAAGGAATAGCTATTCCTCCTGTAGAATTAACACCATCAACAACTACTTTAAATTTAGCGTTTTTAATAGCTTCAACATCTACAAGGTCCATATCTAAAACTTCATCAATATGTAAATCGATGTAAGCATCATTAATTGTTATTTTCCCTAAGCTATCTACATCAGCAAAAGACATGTCTGTTCCTTCAGCAATTTTTAGAATCTTCGCACCTTCTTCACCATTTAAGAATTCTCCTTTGTCATCTAATAATTTTAAAGCATTCCATTGTTTTGGATTATGACTAGCAGTTAAAATGATACCACCATCAGCATGTTCCATTGGCACTGCTACTTCAACAGTTGGTGTTGTTGACAATCCTAAATCAACTACATGAATTCCTAGCCCAATTAGAGTATTCATAACTAAATTTTGAATCATCTCTCCTGATATACGAGCATCACGACCAACTACAACTTTGTAGTTTTCTTTGTCACGTTGTTGTTTAATCCAAGTACCATAAGCAGATGCAAATTTCACAGCATCAATAGGTGTTAAATTATCACCTACATGACCTCCAATGGTCCCTCTTATTCCTGATATTGATTTTATAAGTGTCATTATCTAAATTTTGTTTTCAGTTTTAAAAAATAAGATTCATAATACTTGTATGACAAATGCGCCATAAGTATTGTGATTGCAAAAATCAGTATATTAATTAAAACTATCGTTATTGTATCATTAAAAATTTCTAGTGCTTGTATTTTCAACATGAAAAACACAACAATATTCATAGCTATTGCATGGAACATATATATACCATAAGAGATTTGTCCTAAATAGTTTAAAAGTTTATTCTGTATAGATTTTTCAAAATTATTATGAGATAACGTATGAATAAACAAACTAAACAATAGCATTGTGAATAGATTTCGCAACCAAGCATATTCAAATAAAAATACGTCTGTCACAAAATACAAGATGGTGGTAACAATAATTACTATAGGAATAGCCACAGAATATTTTAAAAATTCTAAATACTTTTTTTCTTCTAAAATTGCAATAAGTCCACCAGCAAATAAAAAATAGTAAACAAAACTAAAACGCTTCAATATATAAAACATATCCAAATGATATATTACGAAGTAGCTTATGGTGAATAAAAAAATTATGAGCAAAACCCTTTGTCTTCGAACAAAAAATAAAAGTGGTGCGATTATTAAATAAAACTGTTCTTCAATACCTATGGACCAAAGAATTTCAAGAATTCCTCCAGGTTTGAGCAAGATTGCAAAAATATTTGGAAGAAAAAACACTGTTAAAGCAATACCTTCACCTAAGTTATAGTTATTCTCAAAAGGAATATTTAATGCAGGTAAAACAATCCAGTAAAACAAAAATCCAAAGATGACAATTAAATAATATAATGGAAAAATGCGCAGAATTCGCCTGACATAAAACTTCCTAATAGAAAATGAATTTTGCTGTTTTTTTTTGTAAATAATTCTAATAATTAAAAAACCACTGAGTACAAAAAACATATAAACTGCCTGTGTGCCTCTATTAAAAATAGGTGCATCTAAAAAATATGGAAGACCCTGGTTTCTAGACAACTGAGGAATATGAAAAATCATAACCAAAGTTGCTAGAATAAAACGTAAAGGATCTAAATTTGGTAATCTTTGCAAGTATCTATATTTTGAACTCAAAAATACATATATTAATTGAATGAATTTTCTAGCTCATATTTACCTTTCTGGAGACCATAAAATGATTACTATTGGCAACTTTGTAGCAGATGCCATAAGAGGAAACAAATACAAATTGCTTTCTCCAGAGCTTCAAGTTGGTATTAAATTACATCGTCACATTGACACATTTACAGATGCACATCCTATTGTTAGACAAAGCACTAAAAGATTGCATTCAAATTACAGTCACTATAGTGGTGTTATTGTAGATATTTTATACGATCATTTTTTAGCTAAAAATTGGACAAAGTATTCTGATATTCCTTTAAATGATTATATCGATAATTTTTATGAATGTTTAGAGGAGCATTTTGATATTCTACCAGAACGTTTTCAAAAACTAATGCCATATATGATCGCTGACAATTGGTTGTTGAGCTATTCAGAAATTGATGGTATACAACGTGTCTTAAATGGAATGAACAAACGAACAAAAAATAAATCTGGAATGAACCTAGCAACCAATGAATTAAAAGAGTTCTATTCTGAATTTGAAACTGAATTTACTCTGTTTTTTGAAGAATTAATTGTGACTTCAAACACAAAACGTGAAGAGCTCATAAAAGCCTATAATTTATGATTAAGAAGCTTACCATACTATTTTTATTTCTATGTCTAGTTGCATGTAAAAAAGAACAGACAAAAACAAAAAACTCTATAGAAAAACGAGGAATAACCACTGAAAATGCTATGGTTGTTACTGCAAGAAAAGAAGCCTCACAAATTGGGAGTGATATCTTAAAAAAAGGTGGAAATGCATTTGATGCTATGTTCGCCACAGAAATGGCATTGGCAGTCGTATATCCGTATGCTGGAAATTTAGGAGGTGGAGGATTCATGGTTTACAGATTAGCAGATGGTGAAACTGGAGCCCTAGACTATAGAGAAAAAGCACCATTAGCTGCGAAAAAAAACATGTATTTGGATGCTGATAAAAATGTAATTAAAGACATGAGTTCTATTGGTGTTCATTCGGTCGGTGTACCAGGAACTATCGCTGGTATTTTTGCTGCTCATGAAAAATTTGGGTCACTTCCCGTTAAAGATCTGATGCAACCTGTAATTGAACTCGCACAAAAAGGGTTTGCTATTACTGAAAAGCAATACGAAAAACTACATCATTATGACAGTATAATGAGAGTTGTAAATGGGAAAGACATTTTGTTTACTAAAAATATTAAAGCAAAAGACACTATAAAAAATACTTCACTAGCCGAAACTTTAAAACGTATTTCTAATCACGGAAAAGATGAATTTTATAAAGGTGAAACAGCAAAGCAGCTAATACGTTTTTTAAAAGAAAAAGGAACAATTATGACGCTTGAAGATTTAGAACGTTATGAAGCAAAATGGAGAAAACCTATAAAATTTCAATACAAAGATTATAATATTATTTCAATGTCTCCTCCTTCAAGTGGAGGATTGTGTTTGGCTCAAATTATGAAAATGATGGAACCCTTTGATTTAAAATCTTTTGGACATAATTCCCTAAAAAGTATTCAAGTTATGGTTGAAGCTGAACGTCGTGCTTATGCAGATAGAAGCTACTTTTTAGGAGATCCAGATTTTGTAGACATACCAATTAAAGACTTAATAAGCGATGTCTATTTAAATGAACGAATGTCAAATTTTTCATTTGATACACCTACAGCTTCAATAGATATAAGTCATGGAGAAGTATTGGGTTATGAAAGTGAAGAAACGACCCACTACTCTATTATTGACACCTTTGGTAATGCTGTTTCAGTAACTACAACTTTAAATAGTGGTTATGGATCAAAATTGTATGTGGATAATCTTGGATTCTTTCTGAATAATGAAATGGATGACTTTAGTAGCAAGCCAGGAACACCAAATATTTATGGATTAATTGGTGGTGAAGCTAATAGTATTGCTCCTGAAAAACGTATGCTTAGTGCTATGACTCCTACAATCGTTGAAAAAGATGGTGAACTATTTATGGTATTAGGAACTCCTGGAGGCTCTACCATTATAACTTCAGTATTACAAGTCATCTTAAATGTAGTAGAATTTGAAATGACCATGCAAGAAGCTGTTGATGCGCCTCGTTTGCACCATCAATGGCTTCCTGATCGTATTCGAATGGAAGTCGATTTGTTTTCTGAAGAATTAAAACAACAACTCAAAACTAAAGGCTATGACATTAATGAAGCTTCTGCACCTATTACTGCTAGAGTTGAAGCGATATTAGTTTTAGACAATGGTAAACTTGAAGGTGGAGCAGATTACAGAGGTGACGATACTGCTATTGGATTTTGAGAATTTATTATGAATAAAAATAATGTAAAACAAGTACCTTTATAAAACTCAATATTTAATCTAATGTATAAAATTTCAATCTTCTTAATTTTAATTCTAACTGCTTCTTTTTCAAGTTATTCACAAGAAAATGAATTTATTAAAGACTATATAGAGCGATTAGATAACTCTCGTAACTATTTAATTATAGTTGCTGAAACAATGCCTGAAGATAAATATGGTTTTAAGGCTTCACCTGAATCATTATCTTTTGCTGAAAATTTAATGCATATAGGTTTCGCGATGGATTGGCATAGCCAATCTTTATTGGGTGGACGTGAATCTAGAGATTGGAATACTGACACAGAATTTAAAGTGACTAATAAGTCAAAAAAAGAAATGATTTCTAAAATCAACCAAACTTTTGATGAAACCATAAAACTGATTAACCAATTTGATGTTTCCAAACTAAATGACAAGATGGATTATTTTGAATTAAAAAGATCCAAACGTCAAATACTCTTATTACTTACAGATCACATAACTCATCACAGAGGACAAATGTTAGTTTATATGAGACTTAATGGACTCGTTCCTCCAAGATACGTGTTATATCAATAAATAAAAAAACTGATTCAAAAATGTCTAATTTAAATGAATAATAAGAGTGAAGAAACTTAGCACTTTAATGATAGTAATGATGTTTTCATTTCAATTGAAAGCTCAAAATTATGATTTACCTCCAAACCCTGAAGCTGGTAAGTGTTATGAAAGATGCTTCGATTACGATAAAAGGTTTGAATGGAAAGAAATAGACTGTGAAAAAGAAAAAAGTAAACAGAAAGCAATAACCAAAGCGGAACTTATTAAATGTGAACGACAGAAAATTAAGATGACAAAATATCAAGAAAAGCTTAAAAGACTTGGGTACGATGTTGATATCACTGGAGTTGCAGATAATAAAACAATTATTGCGCATCATAAATTCTTAAAAAAGAAAAAAAGACAAGAAAGAAAAAAGCGTTAAACTACACTTAAAAACAATTCAAAACCTTGAAAACAAATTATCTTTTCACCTCTGAACGACTCGGTTTTCGAAACTGGAATAAAACTGATTTATCAGAATTTGCAAACATAAATTCAGATTTGGAAGTAATGGAATATTTTCCAAAACCATTAACGAAAAAAGAAACTTCCGATTTTATTGATAGACTTCAAAAGCATTATGACACGCATGGTTATAATTACTTTGCTACTGAGATTTTAGAAACTGGAGAGCTCATTGGTTTTATAGGACTAGCATATCAAGAGTATCAAACCAAATTTACACCAGCTACAGATATTGGATGGCGATTAAAACCTAGTTCTTGGGGAAATGGCTATGCAACTGAAGGAGCAAAAAGGTGTCTTAAATTTGCTTTTGAAGATTTGAATATAAAGCATATCATTTCAGTCTTTACAGAAAAAAATACCAAGTCTGAAAACATCATGAAAAAAATTGGAATGAAAAAAGTTGGAGCTTTTAATCATCCGAAATTAAGTGAATATCCAGAATTTGAAAAATGTATTTGCTATGAAATAAAAAAAAGTAATTGGAAATCTTGATGCAAATAATTAAGTGAAAATATTGTCAGTAATGATTATGTTTTAAAATCCTATCGTATTTGTTTAGTGGTTAATTTCTTTTTATTAATTTTACTTTTTGGTTTATAAATCAAAGAAATACAAATATTGAAAAGAACAAAAACATAGATGCTTTTTAACTCCATAGACTTTGCAATCTTCTTGCCTATAGTTTTTTTCTTATACTGGTTTGTTGCTAATAAAAATCTAAAACTTCAAAATTTCTTAATTGTACTGGCAAGCTATACATTTTACGGCTGGTGGGATTGGCGATTTTTATCACTAATATTATTCAGTACTATAATTGATTATTCGATAGGTAGAAAGTTACAATCTGAAAAAAAAGCACGCAATAGAAAATTATTACTTTGGACGAGTATTCTAGTAAATTTAGGCTTCTTAGGTTTTTTTAAATATTATAATTTCTTTCTCGATAATTTTATTACTGCTTTTTCTTTCTTCGGAACAGAAATACAAGCAAGTTCATTAAATATAATTTTACCTGTAGGAATTAGTTTTTACACCTTCCAAACATTGAGTTATACCATAGATGTTTACAAAGAAAAACTAGAACCAACAAAGAATTTTATTGCATTTTCTGCATTTGTGAGTTTCTTTCCACAACTTGTGGCCGGACCAATTGAAAGAGCAACAAATTTATTACCTCAGTTTTACAAAAAGCGTACTTTCGAATACAACAAAGCAGTAGATGGTTTAAGACAAATATTATGGGGACTTTTTAAAAAAATTGTAATTGCAGATAATTCTGCTCAAATAGCAAATGAAATTTTCAATAATTCGGCAGATTACTCAGGAAGTACACTTGTTTTAGGAGCCTTGTTTTTTACATTTCAAATTTATGGAGATTTTTCAGGGTATTCTGATATAGCCATAGGAACCTCAAGGCTTTTTGGATTTAATTTGAAACAGAATTTTGCTTTTCCATATTTTTCAAGAGACATCGCAGAATTTTGGAGACGATGGCACATGTCGTTATCGACATGGTTTAGAGATTACCTATATATACCCTTGGGAGGAAGTCGAGGTGGTACGTGGTTTAAAGTGAGAAATACATTTATAATTTTCATTGTTAGTGGATTTTGGCATGGTGCTAATTGGACCTTTATAGTTTGGGGTGCTTTAAATGCGATCTATTTCCTGCCTTTGTTATTACTTAAAAAGAACAGAATTAATACAAACAATGTTGCAGAAAATAAACGTTTACCTTCAGTTAGAGAGTTTATGCAAATAGGAACAACTTTTACTATTACAGTTTTTGCATGGGTATTCTTTAGAGCGGAAAATATCAGTCATGCATTTGCATATTTATCAACTATTTTTTCGAAATCTTTATTTAGTTTTCCAGATGTAACTATCTCTAAATTATACATCCTCCAAGTCGTAATCATGATCATCTTATTTATTACTGTTGAATGGAATGGTAGAACATCAAAACATGCTCTGGAAAAGATCGGATTAGATTGGAATAAATTTTATCGTCTTTCATTATATTTCAGTATTATTCTGTTCATAATTATGTTTTTAGGCAAAGAGCAACAATTTATATATTTTCAATTTTAACTATGAAGAGGTTTCTAAAAAAAATAGCTAAAGTGCTTTTTACCTTCTTTCTTGGGTTAATCGCTTTTGTTTTTATTGTTCACTTTACAATGAAACAGACGGCTGAATTTAGTATTTCTGAAAACTACAACTATTTGATTTTAGGTCATTCACATCCCGAATGTGCATTTAATGACAGTTTAATACCAAATTTTAAAAACCTTTCTAATTCAGGAGAATCATACTTTTATACTTATCATAAAGTAAAAGAGCTGATTCCAAAAAATAATATCGATGCAATTTTTATTGAATATTCGAATAGTTTGATACGAAAGAATATGGATGAATGGATTTGGGGTTATGAAAAAATGAATGCCTATTTCCCATGGCACTCACCTTTTATGAAAAATGATGACATCTGGTACTTATACAAAAACAATCCTGATGACTTCACTAAGGTAGTCTCTACCTCTACTCGAAACAACTTTACTAGAATTATAAGTCTTGATTTTATTACTACTGATAAAAAATATGGTGGTTTTAATAAGTTAGAAGAAAGTAAAATCCCTGAATTACTCAAAGAGATTAATACTAATCCAACGAAAGCACAAGAAGAAGGAATATCAATAGCTAATTTAACTTACCTTGATAAAATCATTGAATATTGTAGGACTAATAATGTTAAAGTATATTTAGTTAGAAGTCCACAACATAAATATTTTCCTAGAGAAAATGAAGACGAATTATTCAAAATTAAAAATGAACAATTTGGAGATATAGATTTCTTAGATTTTGATAAATTCCCTTTAAAAGATAATCAGTTTGGAGATTTAGGTCATTTAAATTACAAAGGAGCTAATGTTTTTTCTTCATGGTTTAATAGCCTAATCGAAAACGGTTTATTATCAATTGATGACAAAAAAACATTAATTGAAAAGGAAATTGAAAACCTTACTAAAACTAATTCAAGTAGTGAGAATTTATAACCAATCTTAATAAAACACTATGTTAACATACGATTGTGTCATTCTAACAGATCAAAGATATCTTAACGATTCTAAAACTGATGCTTATAAGCATAATGTATATTATGAAGATCGTTTGGTATACCATGCGTTAGAAGAAATCGGACTCAAAACTTTACGCTTGGCTTGGGATGATATGTTTTTTGATTGGTCTTCGACAAAATCAGTGTTATTCAGAACGACTTGGGATTATTTTGATCGTTTTGATGAATTTTCAGTTTGGTTAGAAAACGTTTCCAAGCAAACTAAATTACTCAATTCTGAAACCATTATTCGTTGGAATATAGATAAACACTACCTGTTAGATTTACAGAAAAATGGTGTCCATATTGCAGAAAGTCATTTTATAGAACAAGGAGCTAAAGTCTCTTTAGATAAGTTACATCATATTTTAAACTGGAAAAACACCGTTTTAAAACCTTGTATTTCTGGCGCTGCAAGACATACCTACAAATTGAATGCTGATAATATGTCAAAGTATGAGGCCATATTTCAAGAGTTAATTGCTAATGAAGCTATGATGCTACAACCTTTTCAGAATAGTATTTTAGAGAAAGGCGAAATATCAATGATGGTGTTTAATGGAAAATTCACACATGCAATTCTTAAAAAAGCAAAAGCTGGTGATTTTAGAGTTCAAGACGATTTTGGCGGAACTGTTCACAACTACACTCCTACTAATCAGGAAATTGAATTTGCTGAAGCTGCAGTGAGAGCATGTATTGAATTACCAATTTATGCAAGAGTAGATATATTTGAAGATAATGAAGGTATTACTGCTCTTTCTGAATTAGAATTAATAGAACCAGAATTGTGGTTCAGACATCAACCTGAAGCAGCTAAATTACTTGCAGAAGCAGTATATCACAAATTGAAATAATAGAGATATGGCGAAGCAATCGAAACTAAAAAAAGTGTTTAAAATTATTGGTGGTCTCATTGTATTCTTCACCTTACCTACGCTGCTACTTTTTACATTTATGTATTTTAAATACAATGAAGATTTACCAACTGGTTCAGAAGGAAAAGATGCAGATATTTTAGCAACCAGAATGCTTAATACTTTAAATCATAATGCTTATAATGCCACAGATTATATTGAATTTACGTTTAAAAAACGTCATCACTATAAATGGAATAAAGCCGAAAACACTTGCGAAGTCTTTTGGAAAAATATTAAAGTAAATTTAGACTTATCGAATAGTGAATCATCAAAAGTGTATATCAATGACTCTGAGCATACAGCAGCTGACACTCAAAACTACATTCATAAAGCTAAAAATTACTTTAATAATGACACCTTTTGGTTAGTTGCTCCATACAAAGTATTTGATGATGGTGTCGAACGACGTATAGTAAAAACTGAAAACAATAAAGATGCGCTATTAGTCACATATACCTCTGGTGGATCCACACCAGGTGATTCATACCTGTGGCATTTTGACGATAGTGATAAACCAAAAAGTTTTCAAATGTGGGTCGATATTTTACCTATCAATGGACTAGAAGCTAGTTGGACTGATTGGACAACTACTGAAACTGATGCCCAACTCCCAACATTTCATAAATTACTGTTTCTCGGACTTGAGATTGAAAATATTAAAACATCAAAATAATTTCTTTCTAATTAAAGTATTTATTGCTTTGTATAGACCAAAACAACATCTTCTTCAGGATAAGAATAATCCATTCCATCATACATTTCAATTTGAAAGAAATTTTCAATAAAAACTGTCATTGTATTTCCTGAAATAGTACCAATAAAATCTGTACTACCGTTTTCAACAGTTATTGTATTTCCATTTCGTGTCCAAGTCGTCTCTTGATCAAAACCATTTAGACATTCATAGACATGACCATATTCAGTAGGACTAGTGATTTCAATGGTAATTGAAGTCAAAGCTGTTACAATATTAACTGTACCATCTTCTCTGAAATTTATAAAGTCATTGTCATAACAAGGTGTTTCTTCATAAAGATTTCTACTAGCTACACCATCATTATTAAAATCGAAAGAACTTTCTACACTTAATGTAGATAATAACCATACACCTTCGAGACTTACAGTATTATCATCATTACTATCATCATCTGAAGAACAAGCGTAGAAATTTAACACGAAAAACACCAAGATTAATTTAAAAATAACTTTCATAAGTTTTAATGATTTAAGATTATACTTAGTCATCGAAAGTATTATTAAATGTCATCAAAATAGTTTTATTTATTCTTCTCCTCGATCCACTTACTCATAAACTTTGTACTTTGTACTGTATGATGCTGAAGCATTTGTCCAATAAAATTTTCTTGTCGATGTAAATTTAAAATTGAAATTACATCTTTAATAAATTGATGAAAAACTGCATGAAAATCCGATGCCTGAAAACGAGAGTTTATAATATTAAAACCATTATCTTTAGTGTTATTCCATATCGCATTATTAGTATATAAAGCTACTGCTGAATTTACAAAATCAACTTCTTCATCTGCTATAAAGCCACTAGCTGGTAAATTACCAAACATACCTTCTGCAGCAACCGAACTCATAACACAAGGTGTTCCATTTTGCATAGCGTCTATCAATTTTCCTTTTAATCCTGCTCCAAATTGCAATGGTGCCAAACAGACTTTAGCGTGTTGCATAACTTCAGAAACATCTTCTGCATACCCTTTTACTAAAAACCCATTCTTTTTATTATGAAGTTGTATTACTTTTTCTGAAGCATATGAACCATAAACATGCAATTCGGCTTGAGGTATTTGCTTACGAATTAAAGGCCAAATATGCTGTTTTAAATATATTACAGATTGATAATTAGGTGGATGTAAAAAATTACCAATAGTTATAAAGTGTTCACGGCTTTCAAACTTTGGAAGTTTTTGAATGATATAATCGGTTATGGGCTCTAATAAAAAAGGTAAATAATATAAAATTGAAGGACTTATTTTAAAAACCTGAGTTAAAATTTCAATTTCAGCTTCAGAAATAATTAAACTCAAATCACATCTGTAGATACTTGCGATTTCACGCTTTGCGATCTCATTAAACAAATAAGAAGTATCAAATACTTGTTCAGCTTTAAAAGCTTGCTCTCTTCCTTTTCGCAAACAATGTAAATCTTCTGTATCTAGAACACGTAAGGCTTTAGGGCAAACATCTGCTACGCGCCAACCATATTGTTCTTCAGTCATAAAACGATCAAAAATCACAACATCTGGTTGTAATTCTGATATGAAACTATCAAAACTAGAATGATTTAATTCAATAGGTACTTGATCAACACCAAGAGCAGCTAAATCGAATGCATTTTCGGTTTTAGCACAAGCACTAACGAATGTAATCTGATAATTTTCAAATAGAAAACTAGAGATAAGCTGCATCATTCTGCTTCCCGCTGCAGAGCTATTAGGTTCTGGCCAAACGGAGCCAATGATGAGTAGTTTGTGTTTCACTTAACCTGTATATGTTATTCAGAAAGTTGAGAGACATAACCTTCTCTAACACCTTTCGCCCAGTCTATAACTGCTTTTATTTGATCATCTGATAAATTTGCTTCAGAGTGTGTCCATGTATAAGAATTTAATGGCATTTCTTTTTCTTCTACCATTTCAATTAATTCATCGAGTTTATGGTCTTTCTTTTTTATGCTATACTCATTCCATTTAGACACATTAAAATGACCTTTACCATGATCAACATGATCTGCTAACCAATAGTTAATTGGTGTAATAGAATTATACCATGGATACCGTGTTACGCTACTATGACAATCGAAACAAGTTTCAGTTAAAATGTCTTTGACTTCAGGAGAAGGTTTTGTTTCAGCTAAAAATGCTTCAATGGAAGCATAATCACCTTCATTCTTTTCTGGTCCAAAAAATTGTGCAATAATAAATACAACAAGTAATGCTAAAAGTATCTTTTTTATGAGTTTCATTTTGATTATTTTTGTAGTGCTTAAAAGTACAAAAAAAGGTTTGACAACAGAACAACTTTATAACGAATTGAATTACGTCAACCATTCGCGAGAAAAACGTCTCTACTATGCTAATTTAGTAATCTCGCAACCTAACCTCATTCCTGAATTATTAAATATATTATTCAAAGTTGATGACAAAATATCATGTCGTGCGGCTTGGGTATTTGAATTCATGTGTGGTGAGAATATAGAAGCAGTTATTCCTCATTTAGATAGGTTTACTGAACACATACAAAAAGTACACTTAGATTCAGCTGTTAGACCAGTTGCAAAAGTTTGTGAATATCTAGTCAAAGCTTATTATTCAAAAATTGACAATGCCGTTAAAACAGCTTTAACTTCAATACATAAAGAACGTATTGTTGAAGCATGTTTTGATTGGATGATCAATGACGAGAAAATTGCACCAAAGGCGTATTCTATGAATTCTTTGTACTTGTTAGGACAAGATATTGATTGGATTCATCCTGAATTAAAGATTATTTTGGAAAGAGATTATCAAATGCAGAGCTCTGGTTTTAAAGCAAGAGCAAGACATATTTTAAAAAAAATAAAAACATAAATCAAATGATTTATGGAATTGCTATAGAGAAAAGATTATGAAAAAGGACAACAAAAAAGTCATTTATTGGCTGCTAACTGGCTGTGTACTCATTTTTATCATGGTTATTGTAGGTGGTATTACTAGACTAACACATTCTGGTTTATCAATTTCAAATTATAAATTAATATCTGGTACCATTCCTCCTATGAATGAGATAGAATGGCAAGAAGCATTTGACTTGTATAAGCAATATCCCGAATATCAAAAACTAAATACACATTTTGATCTTCAAGATTTTAAAGATATCTATTTCTGGGAATGGATTCATAGAGTCATAGGTCGGTTTATTGGTGTAGTGTTTATAATCCCATTTTTATATTTTTTAGCCAAAAAACAATTATCAAAACCTACAATTAAAAAATCAATCATACTACTCTGTTTAGGTGGCTTTCAAGGTTTTTTGGGCTGGTATATGGTAAAAAGTGGTTTGGTTGACAATCCAGATGTTAG
Organism: Psychroserpens sp.; assembly: GCF_045105015.1. Classification (GTDB taxonomy): domain Bacteria; phylum Bacteroidota; class Bacteroidia; order Flavobacteriales; family Flavobacteriaceae; genus Psychroserpens. The sequence goes on along the minus strand of NZ_JBGCCX010000179.1, from coordinate 4,675 downwards.
TCATAACAGATTAGCCATGCATTTAACAACTGCATTTATAACCTTTGCTTATACGTTTTGGGTTGCATTAGATCTAATATTTCCAAACAAAAAAGACATCGATAAAGGTGTAAGAAATGTGATACGATTTGGATTAGGAATATTGATACTTCAAATTATTTATGGCGCTTTTGTTGCAGGATTAGATGCTGGTTTTATTCACAACCATTGGCCAATGATGAGCGAAGGGAAATTTATGCATGAAACTGTTTATATTGAACAAGATCCACTTTACAAGAATTTTATAGAAGGTAAAAGTGGTGTGCAATTTGTGCATAGAACTTTAGCGTATATTGTTGTAGCATCTATATTATTAATTTGGTATAGAGCAAAACAATTGATTCTTACTAACAATCAGTTGCATGGCATTAATGCTTTACTAATTATGGTTGCAGTTCAGTTTCTGCTAGGTGTATTAACTATAATTTATGCTGTTCCTGTTTGGCTAGGTGTTGTTCATCAAGTTGGTGCTTTTTTATTATTAACAGCAATGACATTTACTTTGCATCGTTTCAGTAAATAATTTACTTTTGCAACATGATTTACAGATTTAGAGTTATACTAGACAATGACACTGAAGAAGATGTGTTTCGCGATATAGAAATTCGTGAAACAGATTCACTAGAAGATTTGCATAATACCATTACTCAATCCTTTGGATTTGACGGTTTAGAAATGGCTTCTTTTTATATCAGTAATGATGAATGGGATCAAGGTGAAGAGATTTCGATGTTTGATGTTAGTGAAGGAAATTCACTTGTTAAATTAATGTCTGAAACTACTCTTAATAGCATTCTTAGTCAATCACAAACAAAATTGATTTATGTCTACGACTTTATGAGCATGTGGACATTTCTAGTAGAACTGGCGGAAATTGTTGAAGAAGCTGATGGTACAGATTACCCTAACCTCATGTTTGTTTATGGACAAATTCCTGACACAGCACCAGAAAAAACCTTTGAGGCTGAGAATTTTGATGATTTAGGTGATGGACTTGATGATGATAATATTGACGATTATGATGATTTAGACTTCGACGAAAACTGGAATTAAACTTCTAAAAAACATTTTATATAAAGACGACATTGTAACAAAACAAACACAGTGTCGTCTTACTTTTATAATCAACCTTTACTAAAGCCTTTTTAGTAAAAAAATCAATCAAATTTGGAATCAATTCTAACCATCAACAACCTTACCAAGAAATTTGGATATCTAACTGCTGTCAAAGATTTGTCATTTACTATTAATAAAGGAAATGTATATGGCATTTTAGGTCCCAACGGGAGTGGTAAATCTACCACACTTGGTATCGTTTTAAATGTAGTTAACAAAACTCAAGGAGATTTTCATTGGTTTGATGGTAATACATCAACTCATGATGCACTAAAAAAAGTAGGAGCTATTATAGAGCGCCCAAACTTTTATCCCTATATGACCGCAGAACAAAATCTAAAACTAGTTTGTAGAATAAAAGATGTCGATCAAAGTAAAATTAGAGAAAAACTGGAGGTAGTTGGCTTATTAGATCGTAAAGATCATAAATTTAAAACGTATTCATTAGGAATGAAACAACGCTTAGCAATTGCTTCTGCATTGCTTAACGATCCAGAAATTTTAATTCTTGATGAACCAACTAATGGATTAGATCCTCAAGGCATACACCAAATAAGAGCCATTATAAAAGAAATTGCGAGTCAAGGTACCACTATACTCTTAGCCTCGCACCTCTTAGATGAAGTTGAAAAAGTATGTACTCATGTAGTCGTGTTACGTAAAGGTGAAAAATTGTATTCTGGGCGTGTAGATGAGATGATTTCTAGTCATGGCTTTTTTGAATTAAAATCCGAAAAGCATAATGAATTAGTTGAACTTCTTGAAAGTAATGATTCTTTTGGAAAGATTAAAGTTGAAGAAGAATTAATCACTGCTTTTTTAAATCAGCCAATGGATTCACCTGCTTTTAATAAACTTATGTTTGAAAAAGGCATTGTGCTATCACATTTAGTAAAACGTAAAGAAAGTTTAGAAGAACAATTTTTACAACTTACAGATAATAACTAATCATCAATCAATCGCTACTGAATTAATTTCAGAATAAAACCAACCCATCATGTTAAGATTATTAAAATTAGAATTACAAAAACTATTACTCAACAGAGCGAGTAAAGTTTTAATATTCATTTCGTTCGTATTGCCTTTTTTCGTCATTATATTATCGTCTTTACGAATTGACTTTTTTGGTTTTTTTACACTAGAATTAGGACATTACGGCCTTTTTAATTTTCCTATTGTATGGCATATTACAACCTTTTTTGCTTCACAGTTTAAGTTCTTTTTTGCCATTGTTGTTGTAAGTATGATTGGTAATGAATACAGTAACAAAACCATAAAACAAAACCTTATAGATGGTCTAAGTAAAAAGGAATTTATACTCTCAAAGTTTTACACTATTGTGTTCTTTTCTGCCATTGCAACTTTCTTGATTTTTATTATTTGCTTATGTATTGGCTTATACTATTCAAGTATAAATGAAGTAAGTTTAATTTTCAGAGAAACTGAATTTCTATTAGCATATTTCTTAAAATTAGTTGGTTTTTTTAGCTTGTGTTTATTTTTAGGAATGTTAGTAAAGCGTTCTGCTTTTGCACTCGCTTTTCTATTCGTCTTATATATTTTAGAATGGATAATTTTTGGAATTCTTACATGGCAGATAAATGTGGACATTGCTGAGAAAATTCAAAATTTCTTTCCACTAAAATCTATGTATAAACTAATTGATCAACCCTTTCAAAGAATAGCCATTTCTAAAGCGCCAAACGGACAAGAATTCTTGTACGATTTTGCTGTGCATTGGTATGAAATTGCAATAGTTTTAGGTTGGACTGCTCTTTTTATCTTTTTGTCTTATAGATTATTGAAAAAGAGGGATTTGTAATAGCTTTATATTTTCAGACTATCTTATTGACTCTAATTTTTATGTTAAAGTTCTACTGATTATCAAATTTTACGTAGTAATTTTAGCCTAAAAGCTGTTATATTATTGATAGCTGATGAAGTAAATTGCTACTACTATACAATGAAAAGAAAACCCTATCTGTTTTTTATTATACTGCTATGCAGTTTATTTTCCTACGCACAACAGGAGGCCTCTTATTGGTATTTTGGTCAGAATGCTGGATTACGTTTTGATTCTGGATCAGGAACTGTAACAGCCGTAACTGATGGTCAGATTAATACGCTAGAAGGCTGTACCTCTATCTCAGACACAAATGGTAATTTATTGTTTTATTCTGATGGATTAACAATATGGAATGCTAATCATCAGCCTATGCCAAATGCTAACGAATTATTTGGTACTGGCCTTAAAGGTGATGACTCAAGTACATCTTCAGGTCTAATAGTTCCCAAACCACAAGACCCAGATTTATATTACATTTTTACAGTAGATGAACCTCATCACGATAATACCTCTGCTTTTCCAGGTAATTCTGCTAATGATGGAGAAAATGACGGATTGACGTATTCGTTAGTGGATATAACTCTAGATGGAGGATTAGGAGATGTAGAACCAACAGAAAAAAATATTCCACTAATTACCTATGATCCTAGTGATCAACTTCAAGTTGAATACAAATGCTCTGAAAAGATCACAGCTGTTAAAGCTGATGATTGTACCTCATTTTGGGTGATTAGTCATTTTATAGACAAATTTTATGCATTTAAAATAACAGAAACTGGTGTAGAAACAACTCCAGTAATATCTACCGTTGGACCGATAGTAGATGTTTCAGGGTATCGCAGAAACGCACTTGGTTACTTAAAAGCATCTCCCGACGGATCTAAATTAGCGGTAGCTCATTTTGGATTTGCTACAATTCCATCTGAGGATGCTCCTGGTGGTGTTTATTTATTCGATTTTGATAACGACACAGGTATTGTTTCAAATTCAGTTGAGTTATATAGTCCACAAAATAATGATAGCCCTTATGGTGTTGAGTTTTCTGCTGAAAACAGAAAAGTATACGCTTCAATTAATAGTGGTCCTGCTGGAAATGCTTCGAGTAGCATTCTACAATGGGATTTGGAAGCAATAAATATTCCTGCGTCCCAACAAACTGTTCATACTTCAATTAATATAAGCGCTGGTGCTTTACAATTAGGTTTAGACAAAAGAATTTATAGAGCGCAATTTGATTTTACAAACGTTGGAGGCTCTGGACGTTTTATTGGCGTGATTCAGAATCCAGAAGCCGATGGAGCAGCCGCTGGTTATGATGAAAATGGTGTTTTATTAGATGTTAATGGTACACTTCAAAATAGAGGCCGAATTGGCTTACCTCCTTTTATTCAGTCGTTATTTAATTCTCAAATTGATATTATTCAAAATGGCATCAGTACAACCGAATTAAAACTCTGTACAGGAGATTCATACACACTTTTAGCTGAAGATATTCCTGGAGCAGATTATACGTGGATGAAAGATGGTTTACCTCTAACCGAAACTACATTTGAGCTATTTGTAGACACTCCAGGCTTTTATGAAGTTTTTGTAGAACAAAATAATGGCGAATGCCCAATTGAAGGTGAAGCTGTAGTTGGTATCTTTGATATACCAACAGCGACTCAACCCTCT
>NZ_JBGCCX010000178.1:0-18542 GCF_045105015.1 Psychroserpens sp. | reverse complement strand
ACTTAATTTAATAAGTACAAGAAAGAATTGTTTAGTTTTGTAAGGAAGACTTCCAAAATACATTGTCGTAAAAATAAACCATTATAATGATATGATGCCGATTTTTAAAATTCAAAAACACAAATTATTAGTACTAACCTTATTCTTTACAGTATTTTCTTTTGCACAAAAAAACACTAATACATGGAAAGCTCAAATCGCACTAGGAGTTAATAGTCCATCTCAATCTGGATTTGTTGAAGGATTTGAATCTAAGTCGGTTAATCTACCAACGGTAAATGCAGGTTTTCAATATATGTTTAAAAGACAACTTGGCGCAAAGTTAGATTTTGGTTTTAACAGATTTTCAAATGGTGATAATTCACCAGATTTTAAAATTAATTATACACGAATAAACGCACAAATTGTATTTGACCCAACAGAATCTATAGGTTTTTTGCCTGAACGCATAGGTTTAGTAGTTCATTCTGGACCAGGTTATTCCTTTGTAAAACCTTTAGGCGATTTTTCTGATAACAATGTCTCTTTTCTAAATCTTATGGCTGGTCTTGAAGTACATTATGCGTTGAGTCAATACATGTCGTTATATACAGATGTATCATATATTCTCGGATTTGGAACTGATTTTGACCCAATTATTGAAGGTTTTGGTTCTTTTAATGGAAATTTAATGACAATTACCTTCGGAATTACATTCTCTCTAAGTGGATGCCAATATTGCTAATTCATGGTTAAAGATAAAATCATATTAGGTATTGATCCTGGAACTACAATTATGGGTTTCGGATTGATTAAAGTAGAAGGAAAAAAGATGTCTTTTCTTCAGCTAAACGAATTAGATTTAAAGAAATATAAAGACCATTACTTAAAGCTGAAACTTATTTTTGAGCGGACAGTTGAACTTATTGACACGCATCATCCTGATGAAATTGCCATTGAAGCACCTTTCTTCGGGAAGAATGTACAGAGTATGTTGAAACTAGGAAGAGCACAAGGTGTTGCTATGGCAGCAGGTTTGTCACGTGAGGTTCCAATTACAGAATATGCGCCAAAAAAAATTAAAATGGCAATTACTGGAAATGGAAATGCTAGTAAAGAACAAGTGGCTAAAATGTTACAAAGTATGTTGAGCTTAAAAACGTTGCCTAAAAATTTAGATTCAATGGATGGTTTAGCGGCTGCTGTTTGTCATTTTTATAATGAAGGACGAGTTCAAGTTGGTAAGAATTATTCTGGTTGGTCTGCTTTTGTAAAACAGAACGAAAGCCGTGTAAAAAAATAGACAAATGTGGATGTATTGTTAACACCTCGAACCTTATTAATTCTGAGATTAGGATTTTTGTTTTATGTAGGTAGGGAGTTATATTTAACACGATTCAAAAAAAAGCAAAACAAGTTTATTTGGTTTTTGATAATTTTTATTTTCGGTTATTTTGGGTATTCAATTTACTTAGCATACAGAAGAAAATTAACATGTAAACGGAAATTTCAACCAAAATTTAATCCAAGATAATTAAAACACACTATTATTTCAGGCATCTACATTCACATACCATTCTGTAAACAGGCATGTCACTATTGTGACTTTCATTTTTCAACATCATTGAAGAAACGAGATGATATGATTTCTGCTCTTGCTAAAGAGATGAAATTACGAAAGATGGAATTCAACAACACAACTGTTGAAACCATCTATTTTGGTGGAGGTACACCTAGCGTGTTAAGTGTTAAGGAAATTGAATTTTTAATTGATTCAGTTCATGAAAATTATAAGGTAGTATCAGATCCTGAAATAACACTAGAAGCCAATCCAGATGATTTGTCTTCAGAAAAAATATATGAATTATCAATTTCTCCAGTAAACAGATTAAGTATTGGAATTCAATCATTTTTTGAAACCGATCTTAAGCTAATGAATCGTGCACATAATGCCAAGGAAGCTACAGCATGTTTGTCTGAAGCAACACAATATTTTGATAACATTTCTGTGGATTTAATTTACGGCATACCAGGTTTAACAAATAAAGCTTGGATTCAAAATATAGAAACGGCTTTGTCTTATAATATTCCTCATATTTCAAGTTATGCCTTAACTGTTGAACCCAAAACAGCCCTAGAAAGTTTTATTAAAAAAGGACTAATAAACAATGTAGATGACGAACAAGCACATGAACAATTCCATATATTGAAAGATAGCTTAGAAGCTTCAGATTTTGTGCATTATGAGTTGTCTAATTTTGGAAAAGAAGGTTACTTCAGTAAAAATAATTCAGCGTATTGGCAAGGCAAATCTTATATAGGAATCGGACCTTCAGCGCATTCTTTTAACGGAAAACAACGCAGTTGGAATGTGCGTAATAATTCAAAATATATTAAAGCAATTCAAAGTAATACACTTCCTATAGAGACTGAAACACTAACGCTTACAGATCAATACAATGAATATGTGATGACAGGTTTAAGAACTGTTTGGGGAATATCATTAAAAAAAGTAGAAGATGACTTTGGCACAGTTTTTAAGCAATATCTAATTGAGCAATCCAAAGTTTTTATAAATGAACATTTATTGTATATTGATGATGAACATTTACGCGTCACTAAAAAAGGACAATTTTTAACTGATGGAATTGCTTCTGAACTGTTTAAACTTAATTTATAGTGCTAACTACAATACAATACAACTCTAGAAAATTACAAATAGATTTAACTAAGCCTTTAGATATATCTATTCCAATTCAAGCTTCAAAAAAAAATGTGAATGCATGGTACATTGATGAGCCAAAAATTGAACCTGTTCAATTGGATAACTGGATTGGTAGTATAGGTGAAGGTGCAGATGTGAATTTTAATAACATTCAATTTAATCCTCATGCTCATGGAACACACACAGAGTGCGTAGGTCATATTACAAAAGAATTTCATTCTATAAATAAAAATTTGAAACAGTTTTTCTTTTTAGCAGAAGTGATCACTGTTGCACCAGAACAAGATGGTGACGATACTGTCATTTCAAAAAAACAATTGCAGTTTGTTCTTGGTAATAAAAAGCGTGATGCGATTGTGATTCGTACCATACCTAATATGAAAGATAAAATGTCTAAGCAATATTCAAATACAAATTGGACTTACTTAACAGAAGATGCAGTGAAGTATATGGTGGGCAAAGGCATAAAACATTTGCTTATTGATTTACCTAGTGTTGATAAAGAAGAAGATGGAGGTGCTTTGAAAGCGCATAAAGCGTTTTGGAATTTAGAAGGTAAAGTCAGAAAAGATTGTACAATCACTGAATTTATCTATGTACCTAATAAAGTTGAGGATGGTGAGTACTTCTTGAACTTACAAATCGCACCTTTTGAAAACGATGCGACGCCAAGTAAACCAATTTTATTTAAAGTCCTTAATAACATAAAAGTCAATTTATAAAAGCATTTAAGAAGCTTTTAGACAATAATAAATCTCATGGAAACTTTCTTTTTAATCATAATAAGTATATTGGTTACACTGGCAATTGTAACAATTATTAGACAGTTTAAAATAAAGAAACGAACTAATTCTCAATCTGTAATCTTGTTAGATCGCATAAAAAAAGTCTGTAAATTCATAACAGTCGAAGGTGATTTCGCTGAGATATATCATTATGAAGACGTTAAAGAACGCTATCTCAAACTCATAACAAGTCGTAAAAAAGCATTAGTTGTAATTAATGCAAAGGCTCATGTTGGTTTTGACTTGTCTAAGATTCAATTAGAATCGAATACAAAAACCAAGACCGTAAAACTTTTTCATTTTCCTCAACCAGAAGTGCTATCTATTGAAACCGATTTGAATTATTATGACAAATCTGATGGTATGTTCAATAAATTTGAAGCTTCAGATTTGACCGAATTGCACAATGAAGCTAAAAATCACATCATGAATAAAGTGCCTGAAAGTGGTTTGTATGAAATTGCGAAAAAGGAAGCTTTGGAGTCTGTTTTACTTATTGAAAGCATTGTTGAAACTATTGGTTGGACTTTAGATTATACAGCGCTAAAGATTGAAGATAACGATAAGAAGTTATTAAAATGAATATAGAAGATTACAGGAATTACTGCATGAATAAAAAAGCAGTAACCGAACATTTTCCTTTTGATGAAGACACCTTGGTTTTTAAAGTGCTTGGTAAAATGTTTGCTTTAGCCTCATTGAAAAAGTGGGAAAATGGTGAAGGCTTCATCAATTTAAAATGTGATCCAGAATACGCTCAAGAATTAAGAGCTGATTATGATAGCATAAAACCAGGTTATCATATGCATAAACAACAATGGAATAGTGTTTATATCCATACAGGAGAATTGCAACCTCGACTTATTTGTGAGTTAATTGATCATTCCTATGACATGGTAGTCAAAGGGATGACCAAAAAAATGAGAGCTTCACTTTCAGAGTTATAATTTTATATTTTATATCATTGTAAAAACAATTTAAATGAGTGTACTACAAACGCTTCAAGAGCGAAGTAATAAAAGCTGTGAATTGTGCAGTTCAAACAACGATTTATCACAATATACTATTCCGCCTTCATTAAATGAAAATGTAGCAAACGATATACTTGTTTGTAAAACCTGCAAAGATCAAATAGAAGGCAATACAGAGATGAATCCTAATCATTGGAGATGTCTAAATGATAGTATGTGGAGTGAACATGTTGCAGTACAAATAATGGCTTGGCGTATGCTGCAACGTTTGCGACATGAAGGTTGGCCAAAAGACTTGTTGGATATGATGTATCTCGATGACGAGGCAATAGCTTTAGCAAGGGCAACAGGAGAGCATGAAGATGAAGCTAATAAAATTATCCATCGTGATGTGAATGGTGTGATTTTAGAATCTGGTGACGCTGTCGTTTTAGTTAAAGATTTAAAAGTGAAAGGTTCAAGCATGGTAGCTAAACAAGGTACAGCTGTTAGAAATATTAGATTAGATCGAGAGAACGCAGAGTATATTGAAGGTAAAGTAGGAGCACAACAAATTGTAATTATCACCAAATACGTTAAGAAATTGTAACACCATGTTAGAGCTTAGACCAACTTGTGAAAACTGTAATAAAAGGTTACCATTTAATTCAAATGAAGCAATGATCTGTACTTTTGAATGTACCTTTTGCCAAGATTGTGTTGACACAGTTTTACAACATGTTTGTCCGAATTGTGGAGGCCATTTTGAAAAAAGGCCTATTCGTCCACAGCAGTTATTAGAAAAGTATCCAGTGTCAACTGCAGTAGTTCATAAACCTGTAGACCTAAAAAAACATCAGGAGCGTTTAAATAAAATCTAAATCCATGTCACATTCTAAATTTTTGATTCTTTTTGTTTTATTCGGATTGCTGTCTTGTCAAGATAAAAAAGAAGTTGTTTCCGATTCTGAAGTATTACAAACTATAATAAACAATTATCAAGACCACGAAGGTTATGATAAAAATGAATATCCATTAGGAAATTATTCAGAAACCTATTATAAATCTGAAGCAGAATTTGCTCAGACTATTCTAGAAGAGCTTTCATCTGTTAATTCTGAAACGCTAAGTGAAACCGAACAAATTTCACTAACCCTTTTAAGGTTTGTATTACAAGATCAAATCGATTTTTATGAATTTGAAGGATATTTAAATCCCTTATTATCTGACTCGGGATTTCATTCAAATCTTACCTATGAAGTCCGTCCTCTAACTAATTATTGGCAAACACGAGAATATCTAAAAAAGCTGAATGCTATTCCAGAATTTGTGAATCAAAATTTAAAACATTTACGAGCTGGACTGGTAAAAGGCGTGTCTCAACCAAAGATTATTTTTAAAGGTTACGAATCTTCTTATGATACACATATCGTTGATAATTTTGAAGACAGCTTTTTCTATTCGCCTTTTAAAAACTTTCCAAGTGATTTGAGCGATATACAAAAGGATTCAGTATTAACTGCTGCAAGAAAAGCTATTGAATCAAACGTTACACCTCAATTTAAACGAATTAAAACATTTTTTGAAACAGAATACTTTCCGAAGACAAGAACAACTCTAGGAGTTTCAGAAACACCTAATGGAAAAGATTATTATCAAAACAGAATTAATTATTACACGACAAGTACACAATACAGTGCAGATGATATTCATCAAATTGGTTTAAAAGAAGTGGCACGTATTAAATCTGAAATGGAAACAATCATTAGTGATTTAAATTTTAAAGGAAGCTTTGAAGATTTTTTTCATTTTTTAAGAACGGATAAACAGTTTTATGCCGAAACACCAGAACAATTATTAATGATTGCTCGTGATATGGCTAAACGTGCTGATGCGCAATTACCTAGATTCTTTAAAACATTGCCACGTAAACCTTATGGAGTTGCTCCAGTTCCTGACGCCATTGCTCCAAAATATACCACAGGTCGTTATATTGGGACCACAAAAGAAAGTACAGATCCAGGTTATTATTGGGTAAATACTTACGATTTGCCAAGTAGAACTTTGTATACAATGCCTTCATTAACTGTCCATGAAGCTGTTCCAGGTCATCATTTACAAGGGAGTTTAAATAATGAACTTGGCGATAGTATTCCTAGTTTTAGAAAAACATTATACTTATCTGCTTATGGCGAAGGTTGGGGTTTATATTGCGAATTTTTAGCTGAAGAAATGGGAATGTATACAACACCTTATGAGCAGTTTGGAAAATTAACTTACGAAATGTGGCGAGCTTGTCGTTTGGTAGTTGATACTGGAATTCATGCCAAAGGTTGGTCTCGTGATCAAGTTGTAGAATATATGGCTTCAAATACGGCCTTGTCGTTACATGAAATTAATACTGAAACAGATCGTTATATTTCTTGGCCAGGCCAAGCTCTATCCTATAAAATAGGCGAATTGAAAATTAGAGAACTTCGAACAAAAGCAGAAAATGTGTTAGGATCTAAGTTTGATATTAGAGAATTTCATGATGTGATTTTAAATCAAGGTACTGTTACACTTTCAATTTTAGAGGATCGCATCAACAAATACATTTCTAAATCGAAGTCTGACTAGGTTTTTTAAACTACTGTAAGTGGGTATTTTATCGAAGAAAAAATACAATTCATAAACAAAATCTAAGCATTTATACCTTTAGTCGAAAAAAAAGGACTAGCCGTATATATTATTGCATATTGAGTTAATAAATCATTGATTATAGCGCCAAAATTTACAATGAAATTAACCTTAAAATGCAATTATGGACTTAGAAATTACACACTCAAATAACTTTTTTAGAGTGAAAGGGTCGCTAGATCGAAACAACATTCATTTATTTAAAAGTAAATTCAGAAATATCTTTGAAAAAGCAAATGCAATTACCATTAGCATAGAAGACTTGAAAAGCATAGACAGACATGGTGTTACTGCCATTGCTCAGTTACATAACGAATCTATTATTAAACAGAAACGTTTGTCAATTATTGGTTTAGGATGTCAAGATGTTTTTAATCATTTTAAAACAAAAGAAAGTCAAACAAGTACGGCAGCTTAAATGATGTCATAAGGCGTTTTTTTGATGTTTAAAAAAGGCATCAGCTTGTAGTTGCATTAACTCTCTTGCTCTCTTACGTTTGTAAGTATACAATTCATCTTCTTCAGCAATGTCGTTATAGATTTTATTGTTTAGCGTTTGATTAGTTTTTAGTAATATCTTACGCTCATTTACCTTTTGCTCTACCCAAGTTTTAACGGCAGTTTCAGCATCTTCTAATTTATAATCATATTCTCCTTTAGGAGATAATAATTTTGCAAATATTGGAGACGTTTCAATAGCTAAAAACAACAATAAAACAAATAGTGAAGGTAACCAAGGCAATTCGCCCAAAGCGTTAACTCGCGCCATTAATCCATCAAATCCATCAATAATAGGTTGTGATGTAACGACTTGTGTATCATAATCTGTTTTTAGTTGTGAAATTTGATTTTCTATGAATCCTATTCTAGCTTTATTATCAATTTTAAGTTGCTGCAATTCAGCTAAAGCGGCATCATGCTTTTCTCTTTTTTCTTTATAAACAGGACCTTTTCCTAAAAGCTGAGTTCCAGCAGTTCCTTCAGCTTCAGAAATATACGTCTTATAAAGTGCATTAACTTCAGATTCCTTGGTATTTATTTGAGAATTTAAAGCTGTGATATCACTTTTAAGAGCTTCTACATTTGGTGTAAATTGTTCAGCGATTTGATTTTTATTGGCCAGTGTCAATTCATTCTTTTGTTCAAGCAATACTTGATTGATTTCCTTTTCAAAAATTTTTAATTCCAGAGGTTTTGAAATAACTACAGCAATGATTACAGCTAAAATGAGTCGAGGAGATGCTTGAATGATTTCATCAATAATATTGTTTCGTTTTTTTATAGTAGATACAATAAATCGGTCGAGATTAAAGATTAATAATCCCCAAACAAAACCAAAGGCGATGGCTGCAAAAAGATGATCAAAAACAGTGTATAAAGCATAACTACATGCAATAAAAGCCATTACGGCTGTAAAAAATACGGTTGCACCAATTCCTGCAAATTTATTTTGTTCACCTATAGAACAGTTGTCTAGAATGTCTGTATCTGAACCAGAACAGATGATGAAGAATTTTTTAAGCATGATGATTTGATTTTGATTGATTGTCTATTAGAACGCAATAAAACAAGTTTTGTTACATTATTTAATGAAAAAGACTTGTGTACCTTCTTTAGATCACAAGTCTTTTTAAAACTCAAATACTATTATATTAACCTTGTTCTCTAGGCTTTATAGCCAATAAGTGGTTTTCTTTTAGAAAGGTATATAATGTTTTGACCAGTATTGTATTCAATACCTAACCTAATGTGAACATTGGGATTGTTTTTTGCGATACGAATGGCTCTATCCTTGGTTATCGTTTTACCATTATAACAAAACCTTAAAGAATCATCTTTAGTCATATCAGTAACAAACTTTAATGATGATTCTGATTTATCCAACAGGCCTGAAATTTTATCATGTTTGTTTATGTTTTCTGATTCTATCCCAATTGGATTTTTTGATAGTTTTACAATTGCTCTTTCAGAGTTGATATCACGCACAAGGATATTTATTTTTTTGTTATTTAGAACTGTATTAATTGCTTTTTCAGCTGAAATATTTTGCCCTTCGAGATAGAATAGTGCTTTCTTTTCAGCTAATTCTTTTATAAAATCTAAAGAAGATTTTTCGTCTTCATATGATGCTATGTTATTTCTTAGCTCTTTTTCTTCCTTTAAAATTTTTGATGGTTTTGTCCTTTTTTTATTCAATTCCATTTTACTTGAATTTGGAGCTTTGGGTTCTTTTGAAGGAGGAGGTATGTTTAATTCGCCTCTATAATTTGGCTTATTATCATTAAATGTTACCATAACTTCATTATTTGAATATACTTTAGTGATATATTGACCAGGTATGACATCTAAAGCATTGACTTGAGATTTACTTATAATCTGACCAGTTTTTGAGACCTCAAATCCCTTTTTATTATAGTATTTTTTATGATTATTAATATCTACAAAATAATGTGGTGTGTTGTTAATTTTAATAAAACCTGTTTTAATATCATTTTCTTTTGCAGGTGGTGGAGGTGGTGGAGGTGGTGGAGGTGGTGGTGGACATTCAGGGAATGATTCAGCACTCTTTTTTTGGTCTGGACTTAATACATTATACAACTCTTCAAGGCGTTTAAGATCTTTTTGTTTAATAATACGCTTGTCCTTTGGTTGTGTATTATAATGTTTAGCTAGTCTATTATATTCTGCTAATTGTTTTTCAGTAGCTCCTTTTTGTATTTCATCTTGAATAATTGTAACCACAAAACCTTCACTAGAATACTCTTTATCATTTTTATAATGCTCTTTAAAGTACATTTCTGAATACAAGTTTACTTGATTAAAATATTCACCATAATTAATAGCATTTTTTTCTAGTTTACTCTCATAGAACGAACTAATGTTAGAGGGTTGAAATTTATCTAATGAATTATTATTTATTTTTTTATTGTCATACCAGACACCGTAAGTTTTTGAATCTTTCCAACGCTCCAAATCAGATATTGTAGGTGATTTTTTTTCAGTTTTTCCAATTGGAATTAAAAGTCTATCCTTTTCTTCTTGGGTTAATTCAGAGTATATTTTTTTAGTAATTACTTTCCCACTTTTATTTTTAAATAAAAATGTTGCGTTTCGATAATAAGCTTCTTTATCATTAGCTGAATCGTCAGTAGGGTTTTCAAGTGAAAATTCTGTAAATGTTTCTTTTTCTACCTCTATTTTTTCGCTAAAACTGAAAAATGTGATTGCAAGTAAAGGAAGAAGTAATAAGCCTCTTAACCAAACTGATGTTTTTGATGTTTGTGTTTTCATAACTGTAAATCGTTTTTTGATTGATGAATAATTGATGGCATTTGCCAATTGATGATTTGTAGCTTTTGATGAGAAAGCCAGTATTGTGTTTTGATATGTTGATGGTATCACCCCTTGTTTTAAAACTTCAGAGTCTGCAAGAAATTCATGATTTAACTTAATATCTTTTTTTATGAAATAGATTAAAGGATTAAACCAGTATATGATTTGTAATAATTCTAAAAGAATGATGTCTATACTATGTTTTTGTTTTGCGTGAGCTCTTTCATGTATGATGACTTCGGAAGGAATTTCATTATTTTCGAACTTTGTTTTATTAAAAAATATATAGTTTAAGAATGTATGTGGTACAGCCAAGTTTTCAATTAAAACATTAATGTAAGATGCTGTTTTGTATTTAGGATTGATTTTAATTTTAGAAATTATAAGTTTCAGATTTAAACAGAATTTTATTAAAAACACTAATACGCCTAAACCATAAATACATCCAATAATGATAGGAATGATATTAATATGATCTTCTAAAATAATATTCTCATTAGTTATAATAGTATTTGCTGTAGACGTGATATGAAAGTCATTAACAACAGGTTCGATATATTTTATTATTGTTATTAATGGCATAATAAAAGACAACCCTAAAGTAACAAGCAAGTAAAAACGTTTAAACTTGTGTGCACTTGTTTTTTCAAGAATTAACTTATAAAAGAGCATGAAAATAACAAGACAAGCACTAGATTTTAAAATATAAATTAACATGACTATTTATTTTTAATTTCGTTATCAATTAAGGTTTTTAAGTCCTCCAATTCTTCTTTTGTTAAATTGGTTTCTTTTGTGAAGAAAGATGCAAATTGACTCGCACTATCATCAAAAAAAGTTTTTATTAATGTATTTACATGTTTTGAGAAATAATCTTTCTTCTTAACTAGAGGCTTGTATTCTCTTGATTTTCCGTAAAGTTTATATGTTACGAATTCTTTATCAATCATACGCTTTAATAGTGTAGCTACAGTTGTTGTAGCAGGTTTTGGATCTGGATAGGCCTCCAATAAATCTTTCATGAAAGCCTTTTCAAGTTTCCATAAATGTTGCATGAGTTGTTCTTCTGTTTTAGATAATTGCATATCTCTACGTTTTTAGAATTAACTCTACAAATGTAGAATAAAATTTGTAATCTGCAAATTACTTCAACGACTAATTTGTTAAAATCCATTATCTTTGAAAAAAAATAAAAGAAAAATTGCCCACAATGAAAACCTTTAAAACTAGTCTAATATGCATATTTGTGTGTGTATTTGGTTCTTATGCACAATCAATTCAGGATATTATTGATCAAGTTGATATTAACACACTAGATTTAACCGTTAGAGAATTTTCTGGTGAAATCAGTACTGTTGTTGATGGTAATACAGTGACTATAATTAATAGACAACAAGCAAACAACGACATAGCTGCTGACTATCTGGTTCAAAAATTTGAACAATTAGATAATATCACCATAATAGACCAACCTTTTAACGCCAACGGAAGAAATATTATTGCGACTCAAGTAGGGAAAACTAACCCTAATGACATATACATTATTTGCGCGCACTACGATACCGTTGCAGATTATTGTGCCGACGACAATGCTACAGGAACTACAGCCGTTTTGGAAGCAGCAAGAATTCTTTCGACGCAATGTTTGGATAATACGATTGTATATGCCTTATGGGATGAGGAAGAAATTGGCCTCAGAGGTTCTCAATTCTATGCTGATCAAGCGTTTAGTAATGGTGATAATATACTTGGTGTATTGAATCTAGACATGATTGGTTATGATGGTGATGCACCTGGACAACCAGGAGACAATGAATTTGATATCGATTATTTAAACCTTGCTAATTCATCTGGGATGAAAGATGATATTATAAGTGTTTTAAATTCATATTCATTTGACCTTAGTGTGATTGAGGTTAATCCTGGAACAGCTGCAAGTGATCATGCTAGCTTTTGGTTTGTTGGTAATTTTCCTAATGATGCGTATTCTGCAGTTTTACTTGGTGAGTCATGGGAAACAAATGATGAAACACCATTCTATCATTCCTCAGGCGACCGTAAGAGTACATTAGATATGCCATATTTTTTCGAATTAACAAAGTTAGTTACTGCATACATGGCAACAGTTGGAGGATTAGTTAATGTTGATAATGGAATAACGCAAACCGTGACGACTTTAACAGCAGATCAAGCTTCTGCATCTTATCAATGGTTGAATTGTAATACAGATTTGCCAATTTCTGGAGCGACTTCACAATCTTATATACCTAGTGTAAGTGGCAATTATGCGGTTGAAATCACATCAGGTAATTGTGTTGAATTAAGTGATTGTATTCAATTTAATACCCTTGGACTGGATGACTTTTTAGCTTCTGAAGTAAAAGTATTTCCTAACCCTGTAAAGACTAACCTCAGTGTTGAAATCACAAACAATATTGAATCAATTGCGTTAGATTTATACGATGTTTCTGGAAGATTAGTTAAACAAAAGACTAATGCAAGTGAAATCATTTCATTAAATATGAAAAGTTTACCACAAGGTGTTTATTTCCTTAAGGTTTCATCTTCTGAAAAAACAGGAACTTATAAAATTGTAAAGGAGTAATTTTTTATTTACTCAATTCTGTAAAATATTTATAAAATAGAGGAATCGTTTCGATGCCTTTAAAATAATTCCATACACCAAAATGCTCATTAGGTGAGTGAATGGCATCGCTATTCAATCCGAATCCCATTAAAATGGTTTTACTTTTTAGCTCTTGTTCAAAAAGAGAGACAATAGGGATACTTCCACCACTACGTTGTGGAATTGGAGTCTTTCCAAATGTGTCTTTGTAGGCACTTGATGCAGCTTTGTATCCGATACTATCAATTGGAGTAACATAACCTTGTCCACCATGATGCGGATTAACCATTACTTTTACACCAGCAGGAGCAATACTCTCAAAATGGGTTTTAAATAATTGAGTAATGTTTTCCCAATCTTGATTTGGAACTAATCGCATTGATATTTTAGCATAGGCTTTACTTGCTATCACAGTTTTAGCACCTTCACCAGTATATCCACCCCAAATCCCATTAACATCAAGTGTTGGTCTAATAGAGTTTCTCTCATTAGTTGTGTAGCCTTTTTCTCCATAAACTGAATCAATGTCTAATGCATTTTTATAATCCTCAAGAGAAAAGGGAGCTTTGGCCATTTCTGCTCTTTCTTCATCTGAAAGGTTTTCTACTTTATCATAAAAACCAGGAATAGTAATGTGATTGTTTTCATCGTGAAGTGAAGCAATCATTTTCGTTAATATATTTATTGGATTTGCTACGGCACCACCATAGAGCCCTGAATGTAAATCTCTATTTGGACCAGTTACTTCAACTTCAACATAACTTAAACCTCTTAATCCAGTAGTTATTGAAGGCACATCTTTGGCGATCATTCCAGTATCTGAAATTAAAATCACATCATTTTTAAGTTTTTCTTGATTATTTTTAACAAACACAGAAAGATTTACACTACCCACTTCTTCTTCACCTTCAATCATAAATTTCACATTACATGGTAGTTGGTCTGTTTTTGTCATAAACTCCATGGCTTTAACATGCATGTACATTTGACCTTTATCATCGCAAGCACCTCGAGCAAAAATCGCTCCTTCTGGGTGTATGTCAGTCTTTTTGATAACTGGTTCGTAAGGAGGAGAGTCCCATAATTCTAATGGATCTGCTGGTTGTACATCATAATGTCCATATACCAAAACCGTTGGAAGGTTCTCATCGATCATTTTTTCAGCATAAACAATTGGAAAACCATCAGTTTCACATATTTCTGCATGGTCGCAACCTGCATCTAACAAACTCTCTTTTATAACATCTGCTGTTTTGAATACATGGTCTTTAAAGGCAGGATCTGCGCTAACAGAAGGGATTTTAAGAAGTTCTAATAACTCATTTAGAAATCTGTCTTTATGTTCGTTTAAGTAGGATTGAATGTTTTGCATGAATATCTATTTTTAGATTCCTTCAAAAATACAAAAATGAAGATGATTTTTTCGTAATTAAAGTTATTTGAATATTGAAACTATTGTTTATATTTGCAACCCAATAATAATTGGAAAGTTGCGGGAGTGGTGGAATTGGTAGACACGCTAGACTTAGGATCTAGTGCCGCGAGGTGTGAGAGTTCGAGTCTCTTCTCCCGCACAACTTAAAGCTAACTCAATTGAGTTAGCTTTTTTTATTTGTACTACATAAAAAAAGCTTTCCAAATAATAAGGAAAGCTTTTTCAGGCTAATTCAAATTGCTATAAAATCAATTTAAAGTTTTAAAATTTTTGAAGTCAGAGTTTGACCATTATTATTTTCTATTTTAATTAAATAAAGACTTGGCCTTAAATCTGATATATCATAAGAATCATTTTTAGTAAAGTCACCATTAAATGATTTTACTAGTTTACCTGTGATATCAAATATTTGTAAGTTTTTAAAAGCCTTATTCGTTTTAAAAGATGTATTTACTGGATTTGGATAAATACTAAAAGATTCATTTACTACAAATGTATCATTACTCAAAGTACTCGGTTGGTTACCAAAAATTCTAAACTGTCCAGCTGGAATATTTACAGTTGACCCAGTAAAAGTTGTATTGCCTGATTCATCCATTAAATCATACCAAGTTCCTCCAACAGGAAAGTTTGTATTTATAGTTTGCGATACAACATCAAAATTAGCTAATACAATCACATTTTGAATTTCACTACCAGGAAGACTAGTATCAAAAATATCTATTCGAGGAGTTAAGTTACCAGAAGTAATGGCATAATTACCTTCAAACACAGGTTCATTTACCTTTAATTCTATTAGTCTAGCCCAATCATCATATACCTGTTTTCTATTTGAGTTGGCTAACCAATTTTCAGTCCATTGTGGTTGAGGTTTTGTATCTAATTTACAGCCATCATCATCTACAGTTCCGTTAGGACATGTAAAAATAGAATTATCCATACCTAAGGCACCAAAGTGCCAAATCATTTTTGGTCCAGGAATAGTAAGCGAAACAGCACCTAATGCAGACATTCTTGAAAGAGCTGTATTTAAATTTCTAACATTGTGAGATCCATTAGATTGGTTTCCAAATGTAACATTCTTATACATTAATCGTTCTTCATCATGACTTTCAGGATAACCCATAAGTCTAGGTGCATTAAAACCACGGCTTTGATGTCCCATTCTGTTTATGTTATTATCACTATTGAAGCCCATTGTTAACTGATTGTATTGATCTGTCATTTTTCCCCACATCATAATGCCTTTACTAGTGGTCTCATTTAATCTATAATTAGCCCATTGTTGCTCTTCATTATCATTACCTAAGTGCTCAAAAATCACATAGTGAGTTTCATCTAAAGACCAAGAATAATCTGCATAAGTTCTAAGGACATCAATTCTATCTTGTTGATATTGATTTGTGCAGTTGAAATTACCATCAAATGTTCCGTTGCCGCAATTTTGAGTAAAACCTTTTGTTAAATCCCAGCGGAATCCATCAATATTAAACTCTTCAACCCATTGTTTTATAACACGTCTAGTATATTCTTGTACTAAAGGTTGTTGATGATTAAAGTCATTTCCAACATTAAATGAGTGTGTTGGGAATTGATTAAAGTATGGGCTGTCAGCAGCAGGACCACCCCAACCATCACCGTCAGGATCATCCATCCACATACGAACCATTGGGTTTCTTCCAAAAGCATGGTTAAGTACAACATCTAATATGATTGCAATATCATTTTGGTGACATAAATCTATAAACTCTTTTAGTTTGTCAGGAGAGCCATAGAATTTATCTAAAGCCATATGGAATTAAGTATTATAACCCCAACTTTCATTACCTTCATACTCCATAACTGGCATTAAATGAATAGCATTTATGTTTAAATTCTTGAAATAATCAATTCGATCAATTAAATTTTGGTAGTTTCTGTCAGCATCAAAATCTCGAACTAGAATTTCGTAAACTACTAAATCTTCTTTTTTAGGTTTTTGAAAATTTGTAACCTGCCATGGATAAGGTGTTTGACCTGTTTGTAAAACAGTTACTTCACGTTCTTGACCAGCAGGATATTCATATGCTCCACCTGACTCCAATCCAGAAAATGAACTTGATGGTATAAAAGGGTCATCAAAAGGTGAAAGAACTAGCGTTGAGTATGGGTCAGCTGTTTTTACCAATCCTGGAGAACCAGATATTGGGTTAGTGTCGAAAACCCAATATTGATAGGTTTCAACTTGTCCAGGAGTAAGACCTGTAACTTCTAGCCAATATTTGCCTGTAGCCGGATCACGTTTCATTACATCTGAATTTCCAGGTGTATAATTGTTAAAGCTTCCTGCAATTTGAATAAATTCTTTACCTGGTGCTGAAAGCACTAAGGTTGCTTTTGTAGGGTCAGAACCATAATTAATTCCATCTTCAGCGCCTGAAGGAAGGGCTTGTTCCGTTACATTAGTAACTACAAAAACTTCAAAGCTAACTTCACCTTGGTCAGATGTACTTGTAGGAGATCCAACAAAACGTACTATCCCATTTTCAGTGATGTTTGGGATTGTTGTGCTACAACTAGGGAAACCACAGGTTCCAGTACCTACAGATACATTATTATAAAATACTTCAAAACTACCTTGAACTGTAGTAGATCCCTGAAAAGCAATTGTTGCACTTACTGATAAATTATCACCAGAATTAATAACTACTGGAAAATTTGTAGGGTTAGTTAAATTTATACTTACGGTTCCAACAGGGAAAATAAAATCAGCGCAACCATCATCTTTCAATTCTTGAGTACCATCTTCATTTCTAAAAACTATCCCTAATTGAGTAGCAGCATCAGCTTGTGGTTGAGTAATACCATAATATGCTTGAGGTGTTAATGTAATAGTGTAAATTCCTCCTCCTTGATTCGTCATTTGACCAACACCATCATCCTGTCCCCAATTACCAATAACATTAAAACCGAATGCGTCAGAATTGTCTCCAATTCCAGAATGCATATAGACTTTATTAGGATTCATAAATCCATTACAATTTGTGTCAGTCGTGTTATTGATATCAAGTGTTATAGTAACAGGTTGGTCAACTTCAATTGCGCCAACACTTAAGGTAACGACTTGTGAATAAGAGTAAGAAGAAATTAATAATAATAAGAATAAAACTTTTTTCATAGCAAATGTTTTTAAAAAAAGGCTATGTTGAATGAACACCATAGCCTTTAAGTTATTTATTATTAAAGCTAAATATGGTTTAGTCTAAAGTAATAGTTAGATTATTTGTATCTATAGTGATTGTATATGTCCCATCTGTACCAACAAATGCAAAATTATTATCATCATCCATTGCATCTACAAGATCAGCATCAATAGTATAACCAGCATCTGCATAGAAAGGATAATTTCTTCCTGTTGCCCAATCATCTAGAATTGTAAAAAATCTAAAATTGTTGTTGTCTGCTGTGCTTTGTAAAGCAACGGTTCCAGACCAAACTCCATTACTTACACAAGAAAACTCACCAGGTGTAGCCCAGTCCCAACCTGTATCAACAAGTCCAGCACCAACACCATAAATTGTATCAAATTCACATGTAACATCAACTTCACCAGGAGTTAAAGTAATAGTTAAGTTGTTGGTGTCAATAGTTATTGTATAAGCTCCACTTGTACCAACAAATGCGAAGTTATTGTCATCATCCATCGCGTCTGTAAGATCGGAATCAATAGTATATCCAGCATCTGCGTAGTAAGGGTAGTTCCTTCCAGAAGCCCAATCATCTAGAATTGTGAAGAATCTAAAGTTGTTGTCAGCTCCTCCATTATTTTGTAGGTTGACTGTTCCAGACCAAATACCATCACTTACACAAGAAAATTCACCTGGATTACCCCAGTCCCAACCAGTATCTACTAGGCCAGCGCCAACACCATAAAGGGTTTCAACTTCACATGTGCCACTACCTTGAGGTGCACCTAATGTAATTTCTAAAGTATTTGTGTCAATTGTTAAGAAGTAAACTCCAGAAGTACCAATAAATTTGAAGTTAAGGT
>NZ_JBGCCX010000177.1:0-12404 GCF_045105015.1 Psychroserpens sp. | reverse complement strand
AACAGTTATTTTAACAGGTGGTGATACCAATTTCTTGTCTAAACAATTAAAAAATGGCATATTTGCGAATTCAAATTTTCTTTTAGAAGGTTTGAATTTTATTTTAGAATATAACTCACAATAATGATAAAAAAACTTGTAATAGTTTTCGTTGCTTTTTTTGCATTACAACTCAATGCTCAAGAAGGTACAGCTTCTCCATATTCTTTTTATGGAATAGGGTCTTTAAAATTTAAAGGAACTGTAGAAAATAGAAGCATGGGTGGATTGAGTATTTACACAGATAGTATTCATGTAAACTTAAGAAATCCTGCAGCTTATGTTAGTCCGAATTTAAAAGTGTTTAATGATGAAAATCGACCAGTAAAATTTTCAATTGCGGCAAGTCACAATAGTATAAATTTAAAAGCAAATTCCGGTAGTGAAAAAACAAGCACTACCACAGTCGATTACATGGCTATGTCAATGCCATTAGGAGATAAGTTAGGCTTTGGGTTGGGAATATTGCCTTATACCTCTGTAGGATATAAACTAGAGAATGTAAATGCCAGCAATGAGATTGCTAACAGGTATAGAGGAGAAGGTGGTTTAAATAAAGCTTTTTTGGGATTGGGATATCGAATCACTGATAAGCTTAGTTTAGGAGTTGATGTCAATTATAATTTTGGAGCTATAGAGAATACTGCAGTAGAGTATCTTTACGATAATCAAGGGAATCCAATACTCTATCAATCAAGAGAACAAACTAGATCTGAGTTGAGTGGTCTGAATCTTAACATTGGATTAACTTATAAAACAATGATAAATGAGAAACTTGAACTGCAATCCGGTTTGACATATTCTCCTCAGAGTGATATAACTTCAAGAAATACACGTTCGTTTGCTTCAATTGTTACTAATGCTCAAAGTGGACAAGAAAATGTTGTTAACTCTATTGATGCTGATTTAGCTGCTTTGGGCCTAGACATGACAGACTTAACTTTGCCTTCTAGATTATCTTTCGGAGCTGGAATTGGTGCTCCAAGAAAATGGTTTTTAGGACTAGAGTATACTTATCAAAATACGAGTGAATTTTCTAATCCAATTGTTAGTATTGACAATGCTAATTTTGTTGATGCGTCTAATATTTCTTTAGGAGGTTTCTTTGTGCCTGATTACAATTCTTTTTCTAGCTACTGGAAAAGAGCAACTTACAGGGCTGGAGTGCATTTTGAGAACACCGGTTTAGAGATAAATAATGAGCAAATAAATGAGTTTGGCATATCTTTTGGAGTTGGTTTACCAGTTGGGAAATGGTTTTCAAATGCTAACCTTGGATTAGAAGTCGGAAGACGAGGAACAACCAACCAAAATTTGATTCAAGAAAATTTTGTGAATTTCCAACTTAGTTTATCTCTAAATGATAGATGGTTTGAAAAAAGAAAATATAACTAACGTAAAATGAATACAATGAAAACGAGAATTATTTTAATATTAGCTTCTTTATTCTTAACAGTAAACATTGGTTTTGCGCAACAAGATGAAGAGTGCATGCTTAACTTAACGATGATGAGTGATTTCGTTAAGAGTAAAAAATATGACGAAGCTTACGAACCTTGGATGAAAGTAAGAAATAAGTGTCCAAAGTTTAGTTATGCAATATATGCCTACGGAGAAAAAATCCTAAAGCATAAAATTAAAAATTCTACAGGTCAAGAAAAATTAGATTTTATTACTGATATGATGCTTGTCTGGGATACAGGAATGGAATTGTATCCAAGTAAATATGATTTAGGAGAAGTTCTTTCAGATAAAGGGTTGTTGATGTATGATAACCAAAAAGAAATGAGCTTAACAAATCAACAAATTTATAATGCCTTTGACAAAGCTTATACTCAAGACTTGAAAAACTTTACAAGTGCTAAAGGCTTGTATGTTTATTTTACTAAAATTGTTGATTTGTTTAAAGCAGAACAAGCACCTATTCAAGATGTTTTCAATAAATACGATGATGTTTCTGAGCAATTAGAAACGATTAATGCAAATTATACAGCTAAGCTAAATAAGATTATTGAGAAGGAAGAAGCAGGAACAGCTTTAAGTAAAAACGAAAAAAAATATAAAACATTTTACCAAAAGTCACTTGAAGCAAACGATAAAATCTCTGGAAGTTTAGATACGTACCTTGGGCAATTAGCAAATTGTGAAAATTTAATTCCATTGTATCAGAAAGACTTTCCAACTTACAAAAATGATGCTGTTTGGTTAAAAAGAGCTGTAAGTAGAATGTATAATAAAGAATGTACTGATGATCCATTATATGTTGAGTTGGTAAAAGCATATGACGCAACAGCACCTTCAGCAGATACTAAATATTTTGTTGCTACAATACTTTACAAACAAGGTAAAAATAGTGAAGGTGATAATTACATCAAGCAAGCTTATGAGTTAGAGACTGATGTATTCAAAAAAGGGCGATTAGCAAAGAAAATTGCTAATGGTTATAAGAAAAGAGGTAGTTATGGTGCTGCTAGAAAGTATTACAGAGAAGCCTTAAAGTTGAATCCTTCAGACGGAACACCTCACTTACAAATTGCATCTATGTATGCTAAAAGTGCAAACAAATGTGGCGATACAAACTTTAATAAAAGAGCCGTGTTCTGGTATGCTGCTCAAGAAGCTTTAAAAGCTGGTAGAGTAGATCCAAATATGAAAAAAGCAGCACAACAAGCCGCTAATTCATATAACGCTAATGCGCCAACTAAATCTGAAATTTTTGAAGCAGGTAATGCAGGAACAACAATTACTATTGGTTGCTGGATTGGAGGAAGTGTAAAAGTTCCTAATCTATAAATGAAAACAAAGTTTTTACATATAAATATATACATAGTCACAGCAATTGTTGTGACTATGTTTTTTTCATGTAAAAACAATTTTAAAGAAGTTCAGCAAATTGGAATACTGCAAAACCAGCCCATTGGAGAAGCAAAAAATATCGATTTAAAATATACCGAAGCTGAAGATATTAATGGCAAAGTAATAGCAAATTTGAAGAGCCCTAAAATGTTAGATTATTCTAATAGAAGCTTTTCTTTTTCAGAATTCCCAGATGGTGTACACTTATCACTTTATGATGAAAATGGAGAGAAGAATGTCATCCTAGCAGATTATGCAATCGTGTATAATAAGACTGATTTAATCGATTTACAAGGAAATGTGATCCTTATCACTCCTCAAAATGACAGTCTTTTTGCAGAGCAATTATATTATGATCAAAAAAAAGAATGGTTATTCACAAATCAAGAAGTGAGATTAAAATCTGTAACTTCTAATAGTGGTCGAGGAAATATTTTTGACTCTGACACTAAATTCAAAAATTACACGATTCTTGAAGGAAGTGGTGATATGCTTTTAAAAGATCAATAGTTTAGTAAAACATCTCTATCTTTGTAGCAAACATTCACATTTCAAATGAAGCTACTTCAATTTTTTCAATACGTATATCTTTTTTTCGCAGTACTATTTATGTATGATGGTATTGTAAGTTGGAATGATGGATCAAATAGATCTATTATTTCTTTTGTTTTTGCTGCCTTATCAATATTTATGTTTTTCTTTAGAAAACGTTTTAGAAAAAAATTCGACGACAAGAATACTAAATAAGTATGGACTCAAGCATCCTTGTCATTATTTTAATGTTACTCCTCTCTGCCTTTTTCTCAGGTATGGAAATTGCTTATGTTTCGTCAAATAAAATTCATATTGAGATCGAAAAAAAGCAAGGTGATTTTCTTGCTAGAATCTTAACTCGTTTAACAGCAAAACCTTCTAAGTTTATTGCCACAATGCTTATTGGTAATAACATTGCATTGGTATTGTATGGTTTTGTAATGGGAGATGTTTTGGTAGATTGGTTTGAATCTAAACTTCCATCAGATTATCAGATTATTAACTATTTGTTTGATGAGTTAAATCTGCTTACACAAACAGTTATTTCCACAGCTGTGATTTTGATTACAGCCGAGTTTTTACCAAAAGTTTTTTTTCAAATTTATGCGAATTCATTTTTAAAAATTTTCGCATTTCCTGCGTATTTGTTTTACCTGTTATTTTGGTTTTTATCATCTTTTGTGATCTGGATTTCAGATAGAGTTTTGAAAACAATTTTTAAAACTAATGGTGATGATATTCAATTAGCAATGACAAAAGTAGAACTAGGAAATTATATTACAGAGCAAATGCAATCAGTTGAAGAACATGATGAGGTTGATAGTGAAATTCAAATCTTTCAAAATGCCTTAGAGTTTTCCGATGTTAAAGCTCGAGAAGTTATGGTGCCTCGTACAGAGATTATTGCTGTAGATGTTAAAGAATCTATCAAAAAGATAAGCACAATGTTCATCGATAGCGGATTATCCAAAATATTGGTATATCAAGACTCGATTGATGATATTTTGGGATATGTGCATTCGTTTGAGTTATTTAAAAAGCCCAAATCAATAAAGGCTATTACATTGCCTGTTGTTTTTGTGCCAGCAACCATGTTGGTTAAAGATGTGCTTAATATTCTTACTAAAAAGCGAAAAAGTATTGCAGTTGTTATTGATGAATATGGTGGAACTGCTGGTATCATGACTGTTGAAGATATCGTGGAAGAACTTTTTGGTGAAATTGAAGATGAACATGATAGTGTTGAATTAACTGAACAAAAAAATGATGATGATCACTTCATGTTTTCTGCTCGATTAGAAGTTGACTATATCAATGAAACTTACAAATTAGACCTTCCTGAAGGGGAAAACTACGAAACACTTGGTGGTTTAATTGTTGACGAAGCCGAAGAAATTCCACAAGAAGGCGATATAGTAACTGTTGGTGCTTTTAGATTTAAAATATTAGAAGTGTCTTCTACCAAAATTGATGTAGTAGAACTGCATATTATTGAAGTTGATTAGATGCTCAAATCCAAAATATTAATAGTCAGTATTTAACCGATTAAATTTGACGCTCATCTAAAGTCATCGATTAGCCTTATTATTTAAGTAATAAAAACATAATTCTACTTTTATTATTTGATAGAAAATGGTATTTTCGCCCACTTATTATTAGATAAAATATACATAAAATGGCAGTTTTAAATAAAATTAGACAACGTTCTTTGTTTTTGATCCTAATCATTGCACTAGCATTGTTCTCATTTGTACTTACCGATTTGTTTAGAAATAGTGATGCTCTTTTTGGAGGTTCTCAAGATGTGGTTGCTACCGTAAATGGTACAAACATTAATAGAACAGACTTCATGAATAGAGTTGAACAAATGCAAAATCAGTTAGGTCCAAATTCAACGTCAACTCAAGCAATGAATAGAGTTTATGATCAAGAAGTTAGAAAAGCGATCATGGCATCTCAATTTGATAATCTTGGTTTAAGTGTTGAACAAGATCAAATGAAAGATTTACTTAAGCAAAGTTTCTCTAGTTATCCAGAACTTCAAAATGAAGAAGGTGTTTTTGATGAAAACAAACTTACTGAGTTTGTAAATAACCTTAAAGCTCTTAACGGACAAAGTGCTCCTTTAGGAACATTTCAAATAAACTATCAACAATGGGTAACTACTGAAAACAATATCGCCTTAGGTGCGCAAGAAAGAGCCTATTATGCAATGGTTAAATCAGGAGTTAATGCAACTTTAGGTGAAGCTGAAGTAGATTATATGTTAGAAAATGCAACAAGAGATTTAAACTATGTGCAAGTGCCTTTTACTTCTATCGCAGATAGCTTAGTTGAGGTTTCTAAAGCAGATATTACTAAATATATAAGTGAACATAAAGATAAGTATGAAGTTGAAGCTTCTAGAGATATCAGTTTTGTTGAGTTTAAAGAAGTAGCAAGTGTTGAAGATGAAAATAACCTTAAAGCTGATTTGATCAAATTATTAGATAATCAAGCAGTTTTCAATGAAACAACCAACAATACAGATACAATTATTGGTTTAAGAAATACAAAAGATATTGAAAACTTTGTCAACTCTAATTCAGATATTACTTATAATGATGCATTTGTAACTAAATCTCAACTGCCTAAAGTTGCGGCAGATACAATTAATAATACTCCTGTTGGTGGGATTTACGGTCCATACAAGGACAACGGATACTATAAGTTATCTAAAGTAGTTGCTGAAAAACAATTACCAGATTCAGTTAAAGTAAGACATATCTTAATTCCTCATATTGGTGCTCAAAGCGCGCAGCCAGATGTAACTAGAACTCTTGAAGACGCAAGAGCATTAGCAGATAGTATTAAAACTGTTGTGACTAATAATGCTTCTAAATTCCCTGAATTAGTGACTGAATTCTCATCTGATCAAGGAAGTGTTGCTAATGGAGGTGAGTATGATTTTCACCCAATTACTCAAATGGTAAAGCCTTTTAGTGATTTTGAATTCCAAAATAATGTTGGTGATATTGGAGTAGTTAAAACTGTTTTCGGTTTTCATATCATCGAAATATTAGATCAAAAGAATAAGTCTAGAGCTATAAAAGTTGCTACAATAGCACGTAAGATAGAGCCATCAGAAAAAACAATTGATGCTACATTTACTGAAGCTTCTAAATTTGAATTGGCTTTACAAAAAGAAGATTATCAAGAAGCAGCTAAATCGAGAGAATTAACTGTAAAACCTGTTAATGGAATTAAAGTTCTTGATGAAAACATACCAGGTCTTGGAAGTCAAAGAGCAATTGTACGTTGGGCTTTTGAAGATGGAACTAAAGTAGGAGACTACAGACGTTTTTCAATTCCTAGTGGTGGTTATGCAGTAGTGCAAGTTGTTAAGGCATCTAAAAAAGGATTAATGGATGCTGAGAGTGCTTCAGCTACAGTTCTTACTGAGATTAGAAATGCAAAAAAGGCAGATATGATTATAGATGGCATTACTGGAACTACTGTTGCAGAGATTGCAAAAAATCAAGGTAAAGCTTCTAGCAGAGCATCAGCTGTAAATATGAAAAACCCAACATTATCTGGAGCTGGCGCAGAGCCAAAGGTTGTTGGTGCTGCTTTCGGATTAGAACAAGGTGGAGTATCTAAACCAATTGTTGGGAATAAAGGTGTGTACGTAGTAGAAGTTACTAAGGTAAACGAAACAACTACATTAGATAATTACCAAGCTATTGCTAATCGTTTAAGCACCACTAGAACTAATGCTGCCCAAACTAAAGTGTTTAATGCTTTAGAAGAAACTGCAAATATGGAAGATAATAGAGCTAGATTTTTCTAGTACATTTATTTGAATATAAATAGAAAAAGCTCCGCTATTGTGGAGCTTTTTCTATTTTAAAACCATTTGATGGTAAGCGATAACCGTTGAATATCCTTTGCTGTTAAAATAGCTAGTTGGATTATACTTTGAAGCGACTAGAACAAAATCACCACCCCAAGCACCTAGACTTTTTATGCTTCCATTAAAGTCACCAAACAATTGTGTTTTAATAGGTTTTTGATTGATGATTTTTGAAACAATCTGTTCATGACGATTCATTAGTTTTTGGAATTGTTCTAACGAATTACAAGCAATCATGTCTTGCGTAATACTAGTAACAGCTTCTATGTCTTTAGTTAAATCAGAAGTATTTAATCTATACTGCGCAATACCATCTCTACTATTTTGTTTCTGATTTAAATACACAAAATATAAGTGGCTTTTAAATGACGGATTGAAGTTTACAGTTTTGATTTCTCTTTTTTTGTCATGCTTAACTTGGTTAAGGATTTCATTATGATTAATCTGATAAGTTAATGCTCCTTCAGCCTCGGCACAAGCAACATCATAACCACTACCACCAAAAGTTAATTCGAGTAATTCATACGGATCAATATTTGCCCATTGCGCAATATTGTTGATTAAAGTAGAAGAGGTACCCAAACCCCAATTTTTTGGAAACTCAAGGTGAGTTATAACTTCATAGCCTTGACTTTTATTCAAAAACATAGGATTGAGACTTTTTGCAGCATTTAATATTTGAACTAATCGATTAGAAATAGAATCATCATTTTGAATTTGCTTCAGAATCTCATTATTTTTAATTTTAAATGTGCCTTCAAACCAAAGTTTTTTGTTGTCGTCAAAACTCTTCCATAAAAGCATTGGCTCTTCAGTAGGCTTGATTATTAAGCTTTGGCCAAATCTAGTTGGTACTGCTAAAGATAGAGCACCATCAAGTACTAGGTATTCACCTGTAAGTAATAATTTTCCGTGACTGTGATTGTGTTTCACTGGTTATCTTAAGGCTTTAATGGCTTCAACAACAGCACTGTGTGTAACTGTATTGGTTTTAAAATGTGCTATTAGTTTTTCTTTTTCTTCTGAAGAAGCCTCAAACTGATTCAAAATATTCATTAAATGCATTTTCATATGTCCTTCTTGAATACCAGTTGTTGTTAAAGACCGTAACGCTCCAAAGTTTTGAGCTAATCCAGCAACAGCCACAATTTGCATTAATTCTTTAGCTGAAGGCTTGTCAAGCATTTCTAAAGCTAGTTTTACCAAAGGATGTAAACTGGTCAGTCCTCCTACAGTTCCAAGTGCTAAGGGAATTTCCATCCAAAATTTAAATACACCATTAGTGACTTCAGCATGTGTTAGGCTTGTATACTTACCGTTTTTTGAAGCATAAGCATGAATGCCAGCTTCTACAGCTCTAAAGTCATTTCCTGTAGCTAAAACAACTGCATCAATACCATTCATGATGCCTTTATTGTGAGTTACTGCTCGGTAAGGTTCTATCTCTGCAATTTTAACTGCTTGAATAAATTTTTCAGCGAAATCTTCGGGAGCTATGTTTGGGTTTTCAGTTAGTTCTTCAACTTTACAACTTACTTCTGCTTTAACAAGACAGTTTGGTACATAGTTTGACAAAATACTCATTACTACATTTAAATCGCCTTCTAAAGATCCTTCTGATTCACGTTTGAGAGTAGATGCAAATTGCTCTAAGCAACTATTGATAAAATTTGCACCCATAGCATCAACAGTTTCGAACGTTGCATGAAGCTGATAGTAACTTTTGAGATCTTTAGTTTTGTTTTTAAGCTCAATATCTAGTATACCACCACCACGTTTTTTCATACTCTTGGTAATAGTCTCGGTGTCTTCAAAAAATTTAGATTTTATCCCATTAAAAAAGAGAGTTAAATCATTAGTGCTTCCATTATAAGTAAAATGGACTTGACCAATTTTTGTAGTAGAGATGACTCTAGCTTTAAAACCACCACGATCATACCAGAATTTTGCAGCTTTACTTGCTGCGGCAACGACGGAACTTTCTTCAATAGCCATTGGTATTGTATAAGTTTTCCCGTTAATTAAAAAGTTTGGTGCAACCCCAAAAGGAAGATAGTAGTTGGTAATAGTATTTTCTATAAATTCATCGTGCAGTTGCTGAAGTTTATCATTTTTATTCCAATATTGCATCAAAATGCTTTTAGCATTAGTGCTATTTGAAAAGTGCGTCTCAACAATCCAATCAATTTTTTCAGATTTTGATAATTTAGAAAAGCCAGAAATCGTTTTATGCATTAACTTGAATTTAAGTATACAAAGATACTATTCTTGTCTGTAATTCTCTTTAGAGTTATCAGTATTGCACATTTAACTGTTAATAGTTAGGGTTTTTTGCTTAATTTTTAGTAAACTTGACATATTTTTATCAAAAAATAGCGCGATTCTTGATGTGATTTCAAGAACAGAAAAATACTAACTAACACTAATTTTTATGTCATCGACAACACTTAAACCTAACCAAAGAGAACTTTGGGGACATCCAATTGGATTATATGTTCTTTTTTTTACTGAAATGTGGGAACGCTTTTCATATTATGGAATGCGAGCACTATTAGTTATCTATATGATAGCCCAAGCTAATCATGCAGATGGTCCTGGTTTAGGCTGGACGAAACTTGAAGCGTATCAATTATATGGCTGGTATGTTATGTTGGTTTATGTGATATCAATACCAGGAGGTATTTTAGCAGATAAGGTTTTAGGGCAGAGACGAACTGTCATGCTTGGAGCAATTATATTGTGTCTAGGACATGGTACTTTAGCAATAGAAGCAGATTGGGCTTTCTTTACTGGTTTGGCTCTAATTATTTTAGGAGTTGGTTGTTTGAAGCCTAACATCTCTACAATGGTTGGAGGACTATATAAAAAAGGAGATATTAGACGTGATAAAGGATTTAGTATTTTTTATATAGGTATTAACTTAGGGTCTTTATTAGCAACATCTATTATTGGAATTGTCGTAGCACAATGGGGTTGGCATGCTGGTTTTGGATTAGCAGGAATTGCAATGGTATTTGGCTTAATAGTATATGTTTGGGGACAAAAATATATTAACCATGTTGGAAATAAACCTACAGTTGAAGAAAAGAAAAATGATATTTCATTAGAAAAAATATTTTCAAATATTTTTAAATCTCCAGTTCAACTAATAATTTTCATAATTTTAATAGCACTATCTCTATACGCAGGCTTTACATTTGAAGGTGTTGATCATTGGGGTTACGGCGCATTATTCATCTTTCTCTCATTTGTAGTTGGATTATTAATGATGATTTTTAAAAGCTTAGAAACTCAAGTATTAAAAGATCGTTTCTTAGTATTATTACTTTCTTTTTTATTAGTTATTGTGTTTTGGGGAGCTTTTGAACAAGCCGGAGGATTAATGAGTGTTTATACTGAAACTAAAACGGATAGAATGTTATTTGGATATTTGATACCTACACCAATGTTTCAAGGATTAAATGCTGGGTTTATTATTCTATTAGCAGTTTGGATAGCCAATATTTGGGCTAAGCGTAAACTGAAGAATAAAGAAGCTTCTTCATTGTTCAAAATGGCTACTGGAACTATTATCATGGGTCTAGGTTTTGTGTTCATGATTTTTGCTGTTAGAGAATATGATGCTAATGGAAGCTCAGGAATGCAATGGTTAGTTTTAGCCTATTTATTTCATACTATCGGTGAATTGTGTTCTTCTCCTGTTTCTCTATCTTTTGTTACAAAATTAGCGCCAGTTAAATATGCTTCTTTAATGATGGGATTATATTTTGCTGCGACAGGATTAGGAGGTAAGGTTGCTGGGATTTTAGGTGAAAAATCTGAGCATTTTGGTGAATACACTATTTTTACTGGTATTGTTATTTTTACTGTCGCTTTTGGTTTACTGGTTATCGCATTACTAAAACCTTTAAAACGTCTAACACATGGCGCTGAAGATAATGAACGTTTAATTCATACTGACGAAGCTGAAGGATTCGAGCTCGCTGATTCTGATAATAACTAATAATTATATATAATAACAAACCCTTGTAAAAGCATTTACAAGGGTTTATTGTTTTAACTAAACTCTCTATTTTATGAATACTGATATCGAAAACCTATTTAAAGACAAAGTCATTGGACATCCTGCTGGACTGTTTGTAATTTTCTTTACTGAAATGTGGGAGCGTTTCTCATTCTATGGAATGCGAATCTTACTAGTCCTTTTTCTTACTGCTCCACTTTTAAGTGATAATCCAGGCTGGGATTGGCCTAGAGAACATGCGCTTTCACTTATTGGAACTTACGGTTCGCTGTTATATTTAACTCCCATTGTTGGTGGTTGGTTAGCTGATAAGTACACAGGCTATAAATGGGCGATTATTATAGGTTGTTTTATTATGATGCTAGGCCATGCAGCTATGGTTATTGAAACACCTTGGTCTTTATATTTAGGTTTAGCATTATTAATTATTGGTACTGGTTTTTTTAAGCCAAATATGACCTATATGATTTCTGAAATGTATAAAGGGAAAGAGTCAAAAAAAGATGGTGCTTATACCATCTATTATATGGGAGTTAATGCTGGTGCATTCTTCGGAATGATGCTTTGTGGTTACTTAGCAGAAAATGTAGGATGGAGTTATGGGTTTGGATTGGCAGGTATTTTTATGCTTTTAGGTTTAATTCAGTTTTATTTGGCTAGAGAATTATTTGGTCAAATTGGAGAGCGTCCTTCTAGAGTTCATGAAGTGGAGCTACCACAAAATATAAATGAAGAAAGCCCAAAAGAGCACGAAACTAATGTAGTTGAAAAATTAAACCCTTTTACAACAGTAGATAAGGTTTTAATAGCATTATCTTCATTGGGAGGATTTTTATATTTAATAAACGATCCATTATCTAAAATTGGGAATATCAATTTTTTAGATTTTAATATTGGAGGCTTAGATGGTTCAAATGCTACTGTTTTATTGGCTTTAGTCTTATTTTTATATCTAATTATAACAAGAATATCAAGATATACACGTGTTGTAAGAGATAAAATTATTGCAGTCTCAGTCTTCGGGATTTTTACTGTTATCTTTTTTGCTTCATTTTTATA
>NZ_JBGCCX010000176.1:0-9039 GCF_045105015.1 Psychroserpens sp. | reverse complement strand
ATAAAAAATATATGTAATTTTGGCAATTCAAAAACCGAGCCATACTTTAGCAAAAATACATTTAAAAGCATTGCATACAAAAAGCTTTCATATACTTTTTACCTTAAGTTTTACCGTGTTTATCAACATGTTTTGCTTTGCCCAGGAATTGCCAAAACCCAAAGATCCAATAAAACCAAAGTCTATTACTGACTCTACAGTTGTTAAAGCTGATTCAATTATCGGGTTACCACTACCAATCAAAGAAATTGACAGCACTCAAAAAGATTCTGTTCCAAAGAAGAAAGAGTTCTTAACAGATATAGTAAAATACAAAGCTAAAGATTATGTACAGTTAAACCAACGGTTACAGCAAACCACACTCTATAATGAAGCTGACATAAAATATGGTGACATGACTATTACTGCAGGAATCATTATTATTGACCATAACAAAGACTTAGTTTTTGCTAAAGGCATCACAGATTCTTTAGGTGTCTACACTCAACCTCCAGTATTTACACAAGGCGCAAATGTTGTTGAACCAGATTCTTTAGTTGTTAATACTGTTAGCAAAAAGGCGCTTATATACAACTCAAGAACTGAACAAAGTGGTGGAACCATAATTTCTGAAATAAGTAAGCGTGAAAATGATTCTGTGATTTTTGTTAAAAATGCAAAATTCACAACCTCTGAAAATTTAGACGATCCTGAGTATTATTTTTTAATGCGTAGGGCAAAAATTGTTCCAGGAAAAAAAGTAGTTACAGGTCTAGCCAATATGTTTATTTATGATGTACCTACTCCAATTGGTGTGCCGTTTGCTTATTTTCCAATGAGCGACAAACAAACTTCTGGTATTATTTTCCCATCCTTTGGTGAAGATAACGGAAATGACAGAGGTTATTTTTTACAAAATGGAGGCTATTATTTTGCTATAAGTGACTATATAGATTTAGCTGTTTTAGGTGATTATTACACCAATGGCAGTTATGGTTTACGACTTGAAACTAATTATGCTACACGCTATAGATTTAATGGTAATTTAAGTGTCAGGTATGAGAACCTAATTAATAGTGAAAGAGGTTTTCCTGATTTTTCAAAATCAACTATTTACAATGTTAGATGGTCTCATAATCAAGACGCTAAAGCAAATCCGAGTTCTAGGTTTTCAGCATCAGTTAACTTGGGTAGTAGCACTTATTTTAGACAATCTATAAATCAACTTAACCTTTCAAATTCTCAAAATAATACTTTAGCATCTTCAATTTCATATTCAAAAACTTTTGAAGGTGAACCTCAAGCAAATATGAGTGTAACGGCAACGCATTCCCAAAACACTAATACAGAAATCATTAATATGACCTTGCCTACGTTTCAAGGAAGTGTGAGTCGTGTTTTTCCATTTGCACCCAAAACTGGAAGTAAAAAAGGCATTATTCAGAACATTAACTTTCAGTACAACGTAAGGGCTGAAAACAGAATTCAAACAACCGATTCGTTATTCTTTAAAAAAGAGATGTTTGATGATGCTAAAATTGGAGCTTTACATTCAATTCCAATTTCTACCAATTTCAAGGTATTAAAATACTTTAGCATGAGTGCTAGTGCCAACTTTGAAGAAAACTGGACATACAACACAATTAAACGCTTTCAGGACGAAAATGGCGACATTATCACTGAAGATCTTACTGGTTTTGATCGTTTTTACACTTATAATTTTAGTACGAGTATAGGAACAACTATATATGGGTTATTCAATTTTGAAAAAGAAGGAAAAGACCCAAAAATTCAAGCTATTAGACATGTTATTAGACCATCTCTTAGTTATAATATTAATCCAGCTTTTGATCAATACTATGATTCTTTTGAAGTTGTTGATGCAGATGGAACAACAACAGGAGATGTAAGAAGAGAGGAATACACGCGTTTCCAAGGTTCTATATTTGGAGCACCTAACCAGAATTTTTCCAGCTCTTTAGGAATTTCTGTTGGAAATAATTTTGAAGCAAAAGTTAGAGATAATGATAGCACTGCAACAGAACCAAAGAAAATAAAATTGCTCAACAATTTAAATTTTTCAACATCATATAATTTTGCAGCCGATTCCTTACGTTGGAGCCCTATGAGAGTTTCAGGAGGTACGACCATCTTAAATGACAAGATGAATATTAATTTTGGAGCTACACTAGACCCATATGCACTTGACAATAACAACAGAAGAATCAATCAATACAACATAGATAATGGAGGCAGTTTATTTAGACTTACAACTGCCAATTTAAATATGAGTTATACACTTTCAAGTAAATCATTTGAGAGTACTGGACGAGAAGATGATCCTGCAATACAAGAGTCTATTAGAAGTGGTGGACGAGCTGATGACTTATTTGGAAAACCTCAAGATTTTGCTGACAAACGTCTTACTGATAAAAATAGAGACAATGACGAAGCGGAAGAAGAATCAGAATTGTATAATTATAAAATTCCCTGGAGTTTACGTTTAGCTTATGCTGTAAATTATTCTAACAGCACTAGACAAAATGAAATTTCATCTCATTCTTTAATGTTTTCTGGCGATGTAGAATTATCGCCTCGTTGGTCTGTTGGAGCCTCTTCAGGTTATGACTTTGTAAATCAAGGTTTCACTTTAACACAACTTAGATTTGAGCGTGATTTATTATCATGGCGACTCAATTTTAGTTGGGTGCCATTTGGAACTTATAATTCATGGAATTTCTTTATTGGAATTAAATCAAGTCTATTAAAAGATCTTAAATACGACAAAAGAAGGCAACGTGATCAGCAGTTATAGGTTTTTACTCGACTTCAGCTTATTATTTATTTGCTTTTTGAATTGATTGACATAAAATTTACACTTTTTTTACACTTAAATTATCAATACAAGCTTCAACCTATACTACTTTTAACTAAATTAAACTTAAGCAATTCTGATATGAAAAAGAACACACTTATTTTTAGCACAGCATTAGTATTGGTGAGCTTATTATTTTTTAGCTTCAAAAATTGGAACTCTACTCCTATAAATGAAGCACAAGTAATAAACAAAGAACTTCCTGATCTCTATTATGGTGTTGGTCCTCGATTTGCTACCATAAATAAAACAAAGCTTGACAAATCAACTAGTATTTATGATTTTCTAAATGAAGGAGAAAAAAATCAAATTGATCAATTCGAATCAGTTGAGATTGTAGTTATTAAAGATGAAAGACAAACAGCAATTAGTGCGTTTGGAAAACATGAAAATCTAACTAATGCTCAGTTAAAACTATTGAGGTCATTAGACTATTTTAATCATTTTGCAATTAGAACACATTTCAAAGGAAAAAATAAAGACACTGGAAAGTTAGAAGATCGTTTTTTCAATCCTCACATCACAATTGTTCCTGACCACCAAGCTACATACGAAAATGGTGAAAAAGCACTTATTAATTATTTCAAAGAAAAAAGCAGCGAAGCTGTATCGATTATAAGAGGAGATAATCTAGGAGCTGTAATGTTATATTTTACAGTAACAAAAGATGGATTAATAAGTAATATTTATCAAAAAAGAATGTCTACTGGATATCCTTCAATCGACGAAAAATTCAAACAACTAATTAAAAATATACCAGGAAAATGGAGTCCTGCTGAAAATGATAAAGGCGAGAAAATTGACCAAGAATTGGTATTTACTTTCGGTCCTGCAAATGGTTGTTAACTAGAAACGACATCTGCATATAAATCAAAATCTTCGGCTTCAATCACTTTAACAGTTGTAAATTCACCAGTCTTTAAATATGTATTTGTAGCATCGATTAAGACTTCGTTATCTACATCTGGTGAATCGTATTCAGTTCGACCTATAAAATAGTTACCTTCTTTTCTATCTATTACGACTTTAAACTCTTGCCCAATTTTAGCCTGATTTAATTCCCAAGAAATTTGAGATTGAATTTCCATAATTTGATTGGCTCTATCAATCTTTACATCTTCTGAAACATTATCTTCCAAATTGTAGGCATGTGTATTTTCTTCGTGCGAATACGTAAAGCATCCTAAACGTTCAAAACGCATATCTTTAACCCATTGTTTTAAGGTCTGAAAATCTTCTTCAGTCTCACCAGGATAACCAACAATCAAAGTTGTTCTGATGGTCATTTCAGGAACTTTATCACGAAATTCCTTGATCAGTTTTGTGGTTTTCTCTTTGGTTGTACCACGACGCATACTTTTTAAAATTGAATCTGAAATATGCTGTAAAGGAATATCTAAATAATTACAGACTTTTTTCTCTCTGTTCATAACATCAAGAACATCCATTGGAAAACCAGTTGGGAACGCATAATGTAAACGAATCCATTCTATACCATCAACCTTTACAAGATTTTCAAGTAATTCTGCAAGGTTTCTTTTTTTGTAAATATCTAAACCATAATAGGTTAAATCTTGAGCAATTAAAATAAGTTCTTTTACACCATTTGCTGCTAGTTTTTCAGCTTCTATAACAAGATCTTCAATGGGTGTACTTTTATGTTTTCCTCGCATTAAGGGAATAGCACAAAAGCTACAAGGCCTGTCACAACCTTCGGCAATTTTTAAATACGCATAATTTTTGGGAGTTGTAGTAAGACGTTCACCTATTAATTCATGTTTATAATCTGCACCTAAAGCCTTGAGTAATTGAGGCAATTCAGTAGTTCCAAAATATTGATCAACATTAGG
This sequence comes from Psychroserpens sp., assembly GCF_045105015.1. Lineage (GTDB taxonomy): Bacteria > Bacteroidota > Bacteroidia > Flavobacteriales > Flavobacteriaceae > Psychroserpens. Next base: position 4,335 of record NZ_JBGCCX010000176.1, on the reverse strand, counting down.
AATTTCTTTCTGCAGATCTGGTTTATAACGTTCACTTAAGCATCCTGTCACAAAAACCTTATCTACATCACCAGCTTCTTTTTTTTGCATAAACTCTAAAATTGTGTTTACGCTTTCTTCCTTAGCATTATTAATAAAACCACAAGTATTAATCACAACAACATTACCTTCTTCCTCGTGAACAACGTCTTTGCCACTAGCTTTTAATTGTCCCATTAACACTTCACTATCGTAAACATTTTTACTGCAACCTAGTGTAACAACGTTAATTTTATTTTTCTTAAGTGATTTAGTTCTCATAATTAAATTTCAATTGGCAAAGATACATAATGATTTGTGATAAATTTGTTTTCAAATGATTAAACCTTTCTTAAGTAAATTGGTCAAATAAGAAATCATATAAATGAAAAAATCATCCATTTTAAATTTTCTGTTTAGTTGTATTGTATTGTTTAACTGTTCGTCTGATGATAGTAATAATTCGGAAGTTGAAATCAATGAAACTCTAGAACCTGAACAAACTTATTTCCCTTCTATTGATGGAAGTGATAACTGGGAAACAGCATCTCCTTCAGATTTAGGTTGGAATACAAGTCAATTGCAACCACTTTTAGATTTTCTAGAAGAAAAAAATACTAAAGGGTTTATAGTACTCCATAATGGTAAAATTGCAGTAGAAGCTTATATGAATGACCACAGTTTAAACGCTCCTTGGTATTGGGCAAGTGCTGGAAAAACACTTACAACAGCAATTACAGGAATTGCTCAAGATGAAGGCTTGTTAAGTATTAATGATAAAGTTTCAGATTATATTGGTACAGGATGGACAAGTATTTCTTTAGATAAGGAACACCTAATCACTTGTAAAAATCTATTATCTATGACTTCTGGATTAGACGACTCTTTAAGTGATATTTCTCCCGAAAACCTTCAATATATTTCAGATGCTGGTAATCGTTGGGCTTATCATGGTGTGTTTTTAAAATTGCAAGATGTTATTAGTAATGCGAGCAATCAAACTTGGACCAATTATTTCAACACTAAATTAAAAACTAAAATTGGAATGTCTGGTTCATGGTTTCCATTTGAAAACACAAATGTTTATTGGAGTACAACAAGAAGCATGGCACGCTTTGGTTTACTAACTTCTGCAAAAGGGAAGTGGGAAGACAGCCAAATTATACCTGAAGTTTTTTTAAATGAAGCAACAAACACATCTCAAAACTTAAATGAAGCTTATGGATACATGTGGTGGCTCAATGGAAAAACAACCTACAGACTACCACAAACACAATTAGAATTTGAAGGAGAATTAATACCAAATGCTCCTAATGATATGTATTGTGCATTGGGGAAAAATGATCAAAAAATATATATTGTACCTAGCAAGAAATTAGTCGTAATAAGAATGGGTGATGCAGCAAATAGTGTAAACTTTGCTTTATCTAATTTTGATAATGAGTTGTGGCAAAAAATTAATGCTTTTATAAACTAGTTATAATTTTTAGGAGCTACTCTCATTTTAGACGCTTGCTCATAAGCATAAGCCCATTGTAATAATGAATATTCAGATAAAGACTTAGAAATAAAAGTTAAGCCTTTAGGAATTCCTTCACCTGTGTAACCCATTGGAACTGTTATTGCTGGATATTCAGCGACAGCAGCTTCAGAAGCGTGATAATTATTAATCGATAAAATGGCATCAAGGTTTTCAGCTAACATTGGCGTATCAAAAAATTCCTTTCCATTTGTATTCAATATGTTTTTGATAGCATCCAACTCTTGTTTTGTGCTACTATCTTCAGAAACACCTTTAAATAGTTTTTGTCCATAAGGCATTGCTGCATCTGAATTTGCTGAATTATATGCCATTACATCTTCAATTGTTTTGTATGGAATTGAAGCACTTGCATGAGACTTAAAATAAGCTACCAAATCAACTTTCATGTCAAGATTTAGTAATCTTATAAAGTCAGGCAAATCAACTTCTACTTCAGAAATTTCAACAATTTCAACACCTTTACTTTTCAACACATTAATAGCATTGTTATATAAGGTATCTTTCATTAATTCTTTAAAAGCTCCGAAACGCTTTCCTTTTATACTAGCCTCAGAAACACCATTGAAATAAGGTTTAAAATTTGATTTTATAGATTTAAAATCACTTTCGTCATAACCTTTCATTGCATCTAAAACAATAGCATTATCTATCACATTTTTAGTAATTGGTCCTGGTGTGTCTAGTGTAGATGAAATTGGAACAATACCTGTTCGACTTAATAAACCAATTGTAGGTTTTAATCCAACTACAGAATTTTGACTAGAAGGCGATAATATTGATCCAGATGTTTCACTTCCAACAGCAGCAGCACAAAAATTAGCAGCAACTGAAACACCACTTCCTGAACTTGAACCACCAGTATCAATGATTCTTCTTCCATATGGATTTAATGTTTGTCCACCAATTGCACTATAACCGCTTGGACAATCACCACAGAAAAAATAAGCCCATTCACTAAGATTAGCTTTACCTAAAATTATAGCGCCTGAATTTTTAAGTGTTTTAGTTATAAAAGCATCATCAGTATTATTTCCTTTAAGTGCTAATGCACCTGCTGTTGTAGGCATTCCTAATGAATTGATATTATCTTTGAGTAAGATTGGCATTCCAAATATAGGATGCTTCAATTTTTTATTTAAATACTCACGATCTTTTTGTCGTGCCTCTTCAATCGCTTTTGAATTTACTGCAATTACAGAATTTAATGACAACTCATTTTCTCTATCTAATGTTCTGATTCGATATAAATAGAATTTAGTTAAAACCTCATAGCTTAATTTACCATTCGCTATATGACTTTGTATATTTGGAATATCTTGATTTAAGATGAATGGTTTTAAAGCATTATATTTTTCTTCTGAAAGATCTTCTAATTGCTTATCTAAAGACTTCCAAATTGATTCATTTGAAATAACTTTTGAATCTAGTACTTTAAAATCTCTAAAATCTTTAGTTGAAATAGCACTAATATCTACTGAGGATTCAACGTTTTGTTCTGTTTGTTTTGAATCTTTCTTACATGAAAGTAGTGTAAATGCTACAATTAAAACCAGTAAATGTCTCATATTTTGAAAATAATTGAATGGATATACTATTTAAATTTTAATGATTTTTATTTAAAAAACGAATCTACAAACTCATATTTATTAAACACCTGTAGATCTTCAATACCTTCTCCTACTCCAATGTATTTTACTGGAATTTGAAACTGATCACTGATACCTATAACCACGCCTCCTTTAGCAGTTCCGTCTAGTTTGGTAACAGCAAGTGTAGTAACTTCAGTAGCAGCAGTAAACTGTTTTGCTTGCTCAAAAGCATTTTGACCAGTGGAACCATCAAGTACTAACAAAACGTCGTGAGGTGCATCACCAACAACCTTCTGCATGACACGCTTTACTTTGGTTAATTCGTTCATTAAATTGACTTTATTATGTAAACGACCAGCAGTATCAATAATTATAACATCAGCATCTTGATTAAGTCCAGATTGTAAAGCATCAAAAGCGACACTTGCAGGATCAGATCCCATTTCTTGTTTAATCATTGGGACATCAACACGATCTGCCCAAACTTGAAGTTGGTCAATTGCAGCAGCTCTAAATGTATCAGCAGCACCTAAAACAACTTTCAAACCTTTCTTTTTAAATTGGTAAGCTAATTTTCCAATTGTAGTTGTTTTACCAACACCATTAACACCAACCACCATCAGAACATAAGGCGTTTTGGAGTCATCTTCCTGTTTTGGTAATTCAGGAATAATATAATCAGTGTCCTCACCTGAATTAGTTTCAGACAACAAGCCAGCAATCTCTTCTCTTAAGATTTTATTTAATTCCGAAGTCCCAAGATATTTATCTTTAGCGACTCGATCTTCAATACGTTCGATAACTTTAAGTGTTGTATTAACACCTACGTCACTACTCACTAAAATTTCCTCTAAATTATCTAAAACATCATCATCAACTTTAGATTTTCCTGCTACAGCCTTATTTAATTTTGAAAAAAACGATGATTTGGATTTTTCTAGTCCTTTATCTAAGGTCTCTTTTTTTTCTGAAGAAAATATTTTTTTAAAAAAACTCATTCGTAATACTTATTTGGTTGGTTGTAGTCAAATGTCGCGCCGAACTTTAATTTCTGCTATTATGGCAGAATAAAGGTCAAATATAGACATAAAAAAACTGCTTTCAAATATGAAAGCAGCTCTGCATTAAACACAAGAATGTTTAATTTATTTTTTGTTTAAAAAATCATTGACAAACTCTGGTGCC
>NZ_JBGCCX010000175.1:0-3105 GCF_045105015.1 Psychroserpens sp. | reverse complement strand
CCTACTACTAAAACTACTTTTTCTTTTGTTGCTTGATCATAAGCCATTCCAGAAATTCTAGCCATATCATCATCTACAAATACATTTAACCCTTCAACTTGTAATTGTAAATCGTTAATTGTTTCTTCTAAATTCCTTGCTGCCGCTTCCTCGACTCTCAATTCTGCTGCATTTGCTGCTGCTTTAGCTTCGGCTGCCTCCTCTTCTGTCGTTTTTCCTATTCCGAATACTTTGGCACCTGCGTTTTTAATAAATGAAAATAATCCCATAATGTGATATTGTTTTATAATGTTAATAGTTAATTTAAAGATAAGAATATCATAAGATATCTACACATTAGACACTAATTATTTTAAAAAGTCACTACAAAAGAAAACGTCCAACTCAAATTAATGAGGTGGACGTTTCTAGAAACTAAATAACCAACCAAAATTTAGCTCCTTGTATTTACCCTAGGGTTCTCTTTTTTAGGTGTTTTCTGTTTACGCTTTTTAAGCGTTTCTGTTCCTTCCATTTTTCTTCCTTCTGCATCAGCTTCTCTTACGAATTGTATGTACCCACGACCTGTAAATTCATATACAGTATCTGATGTTGGATGATACAACTCTATCCTTTGATCATTAATAACGCTCAATTCGAAGAATTCATTGTCGAAAAAGTCATAATCTAATGTTAATGTTTTTAAATACATGTTATTGCTAATGTTTCCAACGCCATAAACTCCAGTATAATCCCAGTAAATATTTGCTGGTATTGCAATATTTACATCTTGTGAACTTCTAAACTGTGAGTCATTCCCACCAGCTAAAAATTGTAAGTAATTTTCATTATCAAACTCGTTTAACATTCCCATTTGACTTGTATATGTTTTTTCCCATGCTTCATATTCTTGCAAGAAGTAATGAATATTATCATAAAATATATAATCGTAATCAAAATTATTTCTTTGGTAACCATTTAAAAAATAAGACGTATCATTATATGGATTATATAACTCAATTGTATTGTTATCAACTTGGTAGACATCAAATGTTTCATAGCCGTCAATATCATGATAAACATCTAAAATCATATCATAAGCATCATAAGTACCTACATCAATTCCGAAGCCATTACCTTGATTTCCAAAACCAACTAAATTGTTATTTGCATAAACCACACCATTTCTAAAAGACATAGTAAATGCAATTTGTAAAAAAGGGGTTTCACCAGGTCCTAAGGTTTGATTAATATCTACATACCAAAGTTCATAAGAACCCAATAACTGATTTAAAGATATACCTGGCTGATTATTAAAATCATTAACAATCACCTCTTCAGTATAACAAGACGTCAATAGAATTGCTGATAAAGCAAAGCCTAAAAATAGTTTTATTGTCTTCATAATCTTTCGTTTTTTGGGTTTATACAGTATCTAAACCAAAACGCGTGCCAAAATTAAAAGTCTGCAGATTTTATGTATTTTTGAATAACTAAAAATGATAATCCATTTATGAATCCACCATTAAAATATGCTGTTTTTGGAGCTGGAAGTTGGGCCACTGCTATTGTAAAAATGCTATGTGAAAATTTAGATGAAGTGGGTTGGTATATGCGAAGCGTGTATACCAAAGAACATTTATTGAAAGAACAACACAATCCGAGTTATTTAAGTTCTGTAGAATTTAAAACAAAACAATTAAAAATTAGTAATGATATTAATGAAATAGCCGATTGGGCAGATATTTTGATTTTTGTAATTCCTTCTGCTTTTATGTATTCTGAATTAGAAAAACTCAACACAGATATTTCTCAAAAAACAATTGTATCTGCAGTAAAGGGTATTATTCCAGAGTCAGGATTATTAGTAGGTGAACATTTTCATGATATTTACCATATTCCATTTGAAAATATTGCGGTGATTGCTGGACCTTGTCATGCTGAAGAAGTTGCTCTAGAGCGTTTGTCTTATTTAACAATTTCTTGTGCTGATGCTGAAAAGGCGCAGTCTATTGCAGATGTATTATCGAGTGACTATATCAAAACCAAAATTAGTGATGATATTATTGGTGTTGAATACGCAGTGATGTTAAAAAACATTTATGCAATTGCAGCTGGAATTGCTCATGGTTTAGGTTATGGTGATAACTTTCAAAGTGTACTCATGAGTAATGCCATTCGAGAAATGAAGCGCTTTATTAAAAAGATGCATAAAATGAAACGTAATATTAATAATTCTGCCTATCTAGGTGATTTATTAGTAACTGGCTATTCGATATTTTCACGTAATCGTATGTTTGGAAATATGATAGGTAAAGGCTATACAGTAAAGTCTGCTCAAATGGAAATGAATATGGTAGCAGAAGGTTATTATGCTACAAAAAGTGCTCACGACCTGAATATTAAAAATGTGAAAAAGACACGCTTACCTATTATAGAAGCTGTTTATTCGATACTTTATGAAAATAAAGATCCGAAGAAAGTTTTCAAAAAGTTAACCGATAAATTGGATTAGCTACTCTTCTTCAAATTGGTCTAATTCATCAATAATTTGTTGAGTACTCTTAATTTTTCGTTTTAAAAAATAAGGCATTACAAAAATTGAAACTAAGAAAATTAAGTTTAAAGGGATATATACATATAGCATCCACTTTGCCCATTGATGCTCCCAAAACACATAAAATAAGACAATTGCAATAACTGTTCTAATCACATACATGATAAGTTTTTTACGTCTATACTCTGGAGAAAGCACATTGTCTTGTTGTACTTTTTCCATTTCATTTTCGAATTGTTCTTTTAAGTCTTCCATAATTTGCTTCAGAACTATTTAACCAAAACACCTTTTAATTGCATTAAAGGAATCGTTTGTAATGCTTTTGTATTTATGGTATTCTTTCTAAACAAATACGTTTTATCTAACATTTGATTGCCTTCAAAAAAAGTAACTTTAAACTCATTGTTTAATTCTAAAACATCATTTTGCATAAACTCTATTTTAGCATAGCTTCTTGATGGTAAAAGTTTAATAGTATGACGCATTACAGGTGTGACTTTGTCTTCGGAATATCCTTTTGAAACAATTAAAACTGTTTCTAAATCAACATCTTTATTATTGATGATATA
>NZ_JBGCCX010000174.1:0-23169 GCF_045105015.1 Psychroserpens sp. | reverse complement strand
AATATTATTGAGATTTGGGATAAATCGAAATATGAAAAGGCTATTGATGATGCTACAGGTGATTTTGCTGATTTGGCTGAAGAAGTGATGGGACAAGATGATGACGATGGAATATCATAACCCAGTATTACTTAATGAAACTGTTGGAGGTTTAAATATTAAGCCAGACGGAGTTTATGTAGATGTAACATTTGGAGGTGGTGGTCACAGTAAAGAAATTTTAAACCAATTAGGTCCTAACGGAAGGCTGTTTGCTTTCGATCAAGATAAAGACGCACTTTTAAATACAATTGATGATAATCGATTCACATTAATACATGAGAATTTTAGATATGTAAAGAGGTTTTTACGATTTCACGGTGTAAAAGAAGTAGATGGAGTTTTAGCTGATTTTGGTGTATCATCGCATCAGTTTGATGTCGCAGAACGGGGATTTTCAACCCGTTTTGAAGCTGATTTAGATATGAGAATGAATCAAGATGATGCGATTTCAGCATATCATGTTGTTAATGAATACGAAGAAGAGCAAATCAGACAAGTTTTGTTTCAATATGGTGAGTTAAGGCAAGCTCCTGCGATGGCAAAAGTGATTATTGAAGAAAGGAAGCACGATGAAATTAGAACTAGTGATCAGTTAAAAGCTGTTCTCAAAAGGTTTTTAAATCATAAGAAAGAAAACAAGGTGTTGGCTCAAATTTATCAAGCCATAAGAATTGAAGTCAATCAGGAAATAGAAGCTCTAAAGGAGTTTTTGTTACAAACACCGCAAGTATTGGTTAAAGGTGGTCGATTGAGTTTGATTTCATATCACTCTTTAGAAGATCGTTTGGTGAAACGATTTATAAGAAATGGCATGTTTGAAGGAGAGCCTGAACGAGATGTCTTTGGAAATTTTGAAGTCCCCTTAAAGAAAGTAGGGAATTTAATTGTTCCAACTAAAGAAGAAATAGCTTTAAATAATAGGGCTAGGAGCGCAAAGCTCCGTATTGCTGAAAAATTATGAAAAAAAATATTTACAGCATTTTAAGAGGTAAATTTTTAGTTAGTGATGACTCCTTTAAGAATTGGAAAATCATCATTTTCATTTCATTCTTAGCTATTATAATGATTGCTAGTTCACATACAGCGGATCAAAAAGTGTATGAGATAGCAAGGCTTAAAAATGAAGTAAAAGAACTCAGATCAGCATTTGTTGATGGTAGATCGAAATTGATGAGACTTAAAATGGAATCATCAATTATAAAAAAAGTAGCAGATAAAGGAATCGTCATTTCTGAGATTCCACCAAAAAAAATAAAAGTTAAATCACAAGATTGAAGTCGTGGCAACAACCGAAACTAACATATTGAACAGATTGTATTTCATAGCTGGATGTATGTTTGTCTTCGCTTTGGCTGTTGTTTTTAAGTTGTGTACCATTCAGTTTGTGCAAGGTGATAGTTACAGGGCTTTAGCTGAAGAGCGTACTGTTAAGAATCACGAAATTCCAGCGAATAGAGGAAATGTGTATTCTGCTGATGGAAGTCTGTTAGCAACATCTATTCCTAAATATGACATTAGAATTGATGCTATTCAAGCCAAACAAACCACATTTAATAAATACATTAAACCATTAGCAGATTCTTTAGCTAAATATTCAGGTAAATCAGCAAGCTATCATCAAAATTCAATCACTAAGGCAAGATCTAATAAGAATAGATATTTCCTATTAGCTAGAAATATTAGCTATTCCGATTATATCAGGCTGAGAAACTTTCCAATGTTAGAGCTAGGAGCTATTAAAGGCGGACTTATCGTTGAGCAAACTACAAGGCGAGAGCATCCAATGGGTGGTATTGCTGAGCGAACAATTGGTTATGAGAAAATTGATGAAAAAGGGAATGTAACTAGACCTGGAATTGACGGAGCGTTTGGAGTAAAATATTTGAGAGGCGTAAATGGATCGCGTCTGAAACAGAAAATTGGAAATGGTCAATGGAAACCTATTGTTGATTATAATCAAATAGATCCTCAAGATGGCTATGATGTGTATACTACCATAGACGTAAATATTCAGGATATCGCTCATCATTCATTGTTAGGTCAATTAGAAAAGTATGAAGCTGAACATGGTTGTGCGGTAGTGATGGATGTGAAAACTGGCGAGATTAAAGCAATTTCAAATCTCGGAAGAAACACCAATGGAAATTATTATGAACGTTTAAATTATGCTGTTGGAGAAAGTCATGAACCTGGATCTACATTTAAAGTTATGGCTCTAATGGCTGCTTTAGAAGATAAGGTTATTGATACTTCTACTATTGTAAATACCTATAGAGGTACAAAACGTTTTTATGGAAGAACAATCAGTGATTCACGTGGTCATGGAGAAATTTCAGCAGCACGTGCTTTAGAAGTGTCTTCAAACATTGGTTTAGCGACTATAATTGATGAGGCTTATTCTAAAGAGCCTAAAAAATTCATAAACAGATTAAAAGGGTGGAATCTTCACGAACCACTTGGTATTTCAATTATAGGTGAAGGAATTCCAGATATAGCAGAGCCAGGTAAATCAAATTGGAGTCGAAATGCGCTCCCTTCAATGGCTTATGGATATAACTTAGAAATGACACCATTGCAAACATTAACATTTTATAATGCTATTGCAAATAATGGTGAAATGGTAAAGCCTAGATTCATTAAGGCTGTAAAGGAATTTGACAGAGAAATAGAAACTTTTAAGAAAGAAATTATTCATCAGAGAATTTGCTCAGATAAAACTTTAAAAGAAATTCAAGAGATTTTGAAAAATATTGTCATTAGAGGAACAGGTTCTAAAATGTATTCAGAGAATTTTTCAATGGCAGGTAAAACGGGAACAGCAAGAACTGACTATGGTAATTATGAAGAATGGCGAAAAGATAGAAAATACATCTCATCTTTCGCAGGTTATTTTCCGGCTGATAATCCAAAATATTCCTGCATTGTTGTGATTCATAAACCAAGTACTAAGGTTGGGTATTATGGTGCTGATGTTACAGGACCTGTATTCAAAAGAATTGCTCAAAAAATATATACGGAAACACCTTTGATTGATGAAGTGGAATCTTTAGAAGTTGTTAATGCCGAAGCATCTTATGAGGCTTATTACGATGTAGCAAATACATATAAAACTATTATGCCAAATGTTATTGGTTTACCTGCTATGGACGCATTAGCGCTTTTGGAAAATATGGGATTAAAAGTAAAATTACAAGGTGTGGGAGTGGTGAAAAATCAATCGATTACTAAAGGCATAAAAATTAAACCAAATCAGGTTGTTGTTTTAACAAGTTAATGGCAGAATTAAAAGACATATTATACAAGGTTACTATTAATGCTGTGGTAGGAAATACAAGTGTTGGTGTGAATGCTATTCACTTTGATTCTCGACTAGTTTCAAAAGGCGATGTCTTTGTTGCTATAAAAGGAACAACGACTGATGGTCATAACTATATCAATAAGGCTATTGGTTTAGGTGCTACTGCTGTTGTTTGTGAAATCCTTCCTAATGATTTGCAAGACAAAATTACTTATATCGAAGTAGAAAATACAAGTAGCGCATTGGCATATATGTCCTCTAATTTTTACGAAAACCCTTCCAGTAATTTAAGGTTAGTTGGTGTAACTGGAACCAATGGGAAAACTACTGTGACGACTTTATTATATCAATTGTTTAAAAAGGCTGGATATAAGGTAGGTCTATTATCGACTGTAAAAATAATGGTCGACAATAAAGAATATGCGGCCACACATACAACTCCTGATTCATTGACCATTAATAAGTATTTGAAATTAATGAACGATGCAGGAGTAGAATTTTGCTTTATGGAAGTGAGTTCGCATGGTATTCATCAAAAGAGGTCTGAAGGACTCCAATTTGAAGGTGGTGTATTTACAAATTTATCTCATGATCATCTAGATTATCATAATTCGTTTGCTGAGTACAGAGATGTTAAAAAATCATTTTTTGATCACTTGCCAAAACATGCATTTGCTCTTGTAAATATTGATGATAAAAATGGCTTAGTCATGTTGCAAAACACTAAAGCTAAAAAATACAGTTATGCATTAAAAACATATGCAGATTTTAAAGCACAAGTCCTTGAAAATGAATTAAGCGGATTGCTTTTGAAATTAAATGAAAGTGAATTGTGGACTAAACTAATAGGGAGTTTTAATGCGTATAATGTTGCTGCTATTTATGGTACAGCTGAATTATTAGGCCTAGAAAAAGTAGAAATTCTAAGGTTAATTAGCGAACTAGAAAGTGTTAGTGGTCGCTTTCAGTATCTCATTTCAGATGATAAAATCACTGCAATTGTCGATTATGCACATACACCAGATGCACTTAAAAACGTACTGGAAACAATCAATAGTATCCGAACTAAAAACGAGAATTTAATTACTGTTGTTGGTTGTGGAGGAGATCGAGATAAAACCAAGCGTCCTAAAATGGGACATATTGCTTCTGTGATGAGTGATAAGGTCATTTTTACTAGTGATAACCCTAGAAGCGAAACTCCTGAAACAATTATTGAAGACATTGAGAATGGAGTGGAGCCTCAAAATTTTAAGAAAATAATTTCAATTACTGATCGCAAACAAGCTATAAAAACAGCATGTCAGTTAGCAAGTCCAAATGACATCATTTTAATAGCCGGAAAAGGACATGAGACCTATCAAGAAATAAAAGACCAACGTTTTGATTTTGATGATTATCAAATCGTACAAGAATTTTTAAAACAATTACAGAAATGAGCATCCATTTCTTAATCATATTAACAAAAATGTTTGATGGCGAATTACATCTGACCATTAATAACATTATAAAATATCAGATGAAATAAATGTTGTATTACTTATTTGAATATTTAGAACAGCAATTCCAGTTTCCTGGAGCGTCACTTTTTGGGTTTATAACTTTTAGAGCTGCTGTTGCTATTATTCTATCGCTTTTGATTTCTACTATTTTCGGAAAGCGAATCATTCGTTTTCTTCAAGCACAACAGGTTGGTGAAACCATTCGCGATTTAGGATTAGAAGGTCAGGTAGAAAAAGCCGGAACACCTACAATGGGTGGCATTATAATTATTCTAGCAACATTAATTCCAGTACTGTTATTAGCAAAACTCGAAAATATATATATAATCTTACTTATAGTTACTACAGTGTGGATGGGAACTATTGGCTTTATAGATGATTATATCAAAAAATTCAAAAACAATAAAGATGGACTAAAAGGTCGTTTTAAAGTTTTAGGTCAAGTTGGATTAGGATTAATTGTCGGGTTGACCTTGTTTTTTCATCAAGATGTTACGATCAAGGAAAAATTACCAATAGCGCAGCAAAAAGTTTTAATAGCTGAAAATCCTGATATCGCACCTTCAAAATTATTTGATGTTGAAGAAAAATCTACCAAAACCACAATCCCTTTTGTTAAAGGTAATGAGTTTGATTATGCTAATTTAATTACTTGGATAAATCCAGAGTTAGGAAAATATGCTTGGATTATCTTCATTTTAGCATCCATATTTATAATTACCGCTGTGTCTAATGGAGCAAATCTAACCGATGGAATAGATGGATTAGCAGCTGGGACATCAGCAATTATTGTGCTCACACTAGGCATTTTTGCTTGGGTATCCGGTAATATCATTTTCTCAGAATACTTAGATATCATGTATATACCAAGAGTTGAAGAGATTACAATTTACATAGCTGCTTTTGTAGGAGCTCTGATAGGGTTTTTATGGTATAACACATATCCAGCTCAAGTGTTTATGGGAGACACAGGTAGTTTAACTATTGGAGGAATTATAGCTGTTATTGCGATAGCAGTAAGAAAAGAATGGCTTATTCCATTGTTATGCGGAATATTTTTAGCTGAAAATTTATCTGTCGTAATGCAGGTCAGCTGGTTTAAATACACAAGAAAGAAATATGGAGAAGGGAGACGCATATTTAAGATGTCGCCTTTGCATCATCATTATCAAAAATCAGGATACCACGAAAGTAAAATAGTAACACGGTTCTGGATTGTTGGAATCCTATTGGCCATACTCACTATTGTGACATTGAAAATACGATAAATGAAACGAATCGTCATACTAGGAGGAGGAGAAAGTGGAGTTGGTACTGCACTTTTAGCTAAAGACAAAGGGTTTGGGGTGTTTGTTTCAGACAAAGGAATAATAAAAGAAAAGTACAAAGAAGTTCTTATACATAATGAGATTGAATTTGAAGATGGTCAGCATACAGAAGCGAAAATTCTAAATGCAGATGTAATCATGAAAAGTCCTGGCATACCTGATAAAGTCGCTTTAATAAAACAGATTAGAGCACAAGGAATTTCTGTTATTTCTGAAATTGAGTTTGCTTCAAATTTTACTGATGCTACTTTGGTTGCTATTACTGGTAGTAATGGAAAAACAACTACCGCGAGTCTAACACATCATTTATTAAAACATGAGTTAAGTGTAGGATTGGCAGGTAACATTGGCGATAGTTTTGCAAAACAGATTTTGGAAGAAGATTTTCCAAATTATGTACTTGAAGTAAGCAGTTTTCAATTGGATGATATTATAGATTTTAAACCAAAAATTGCGGTTTTACTCAATATTACTCCAGACCATTTAGACCGATATGACTACGTATTTGAAAATTATATCGCTTCAAAATTTAGAATAGTAAAAAATCAAACTAAAGACGACTATTTCATCTATGATGCAGATGATGAAGTTATTGATTCTTGGTTAAAACAACATTCAGTTCAATCGAAATTATTGCCATTTTCTTTAGTAAAAACTATAGAGAATGGAGCGTATGTAGATAAAGATAATATTATAATAACAATAGATAATAATCAGATAATTATGCCAACAGCAAACTTAGCATTAGAGGGAAAACACAATATTAAAAATGCAATGGCTGCCTCAACAGTAGCACACTTATTAAAAATAAGAAAGCAGACCATTCGTGAAAGTTTAGAAAATTTTCAAGGTGTTGAGCATCGTTTAGAACATGTACTAAAAATCAACAAAGTACAATATATCAACGACTCCAAAGCAACAAACGTAAACGCTACTTATTATGCGTTGGAAAGTATGGATGCTCCAACAGTTTGGATTGTAGGAGGAGAGGATAAAGGGAATGATTATAACGAGTTGTTTCAGTTTGTAAATGAAAAAGTAAAAGCAATTATATGTTTAGGAGTTGATAACGAAAAACTCATGAATAATTTTGGGAATATGGTCGATATTATTGTTGAAACTCAGTATATGAGCGAAGCTGTAAAGATTGCCTATAAAATAGCTGAAACTGGAGATAATGTATTATTATCACCTGCTTGTGCTAGTTTTGATTTATTTGAAAATTATGAAGATAGAGGTCGTCAATTTAAAAATTCAGTAAGAAATTTATAATCAATAAAAAGTGCAGGCACTATTTAATAACATAAAAGGGGATCGATTAATTTGGGCAATTGCAGCATTATTAGCAATTTTCTCATTTCTTCCTGTGTATAGTGCTGCGAGTAATTTAGCTTATGTTGGAGGCTCTGGTAATACATTTGGTTTCTTCGTAAAACATTTTATGCATCTCTTTCTTGGATTTGCTATTATGTATGGCGTACACAAAATACCATATCGTTATTTTAGAGGTTTGTCAATGGTAATGGTGCCAATTGTATTGGTGCTGCTTGTTGTAACTATGCTTCAAGGAACAACGATTGATGGTGCTAATGCAAGTCGTTGGATACAGATACCATTTGTAGGAATGTCATTTCAAACATCAACTCTTGCAGCTGTAGTTTTGATGGTATATGTTGCACGTTATCTTTCTAAAATACAAGACAAAAAAGTCACATTTACTGAAACACTTTTGCCGCTTTGGGCTCCTGTGTTTTTTATACTTATTCTAATTCTTCCAGCTAACTTTTCTACTACAGCAATCATGTTTTTAATGGTAATGATGCTGTCATTTATAGGAGGTTATCCTATAAAATACTTGGCTGTCATTATAGGTACAGGAATTGTTGCTTTGTTGCTATTTGTGCTGGTAGCAAAAGCTTTTCCAGACGTTATGCCTAATCGTGTGGATACATGGATGAGTCGAGTTGAAAATTTTGCCAATGGTGAAGATACTGAAGCAGATTATCAAATTGAAAAAGCAAAAATAGCAATTGCATCTGGTGGTATTCAAGGAGTTGGTCCAGGAAAAAGTAGACAAAAGAACTTTTTGCCACAATCGTCTTCCGATTTTATTTTCGCAATTATTATTGAAGAATACGGATTAATAGGAGGTTTATTTTTATTGGTAATGTATTCATGGTTATTATTTAGAATCGTCATTGTATCACAAAAATCGGATACCATTTTTGGAAAATTATTAGTGCTTGGTGTTGGTTTGCCTATTGTATTTCAAGCTCTTATTAATATGGCTGTGGCAGTAGAACTATTTCCAGTAACCGGACAAACACTACCTCTAATTAGTAGTGGAGGAACATCCATTTGGATGACTTGTTTAGCTATTGGAATCATATTAAGTGTGAGTGCAAGACGACAAGAAATTAAAAATAATGAAGACAACGAGGATTCTGATAACGATAATCCTTTAGAAATACTGAGTGAAACAATTTAATGAGTAACTATAAAATCATATTATCTGGAGGTGGAACAGGAGGTCATATTTATCCTGCGATTGCGATTGCAAATGAATTGAAATCTCGTTTCCCTGATGCTGAATTTTTATTCGTTGGTGCTTCCGATCGTATGGAAATGGAAAAAGTACCTCAAGCTGGCTATAAAATTGAAGGCTTATGGATTTCTGGACTTCAGCGAAAGTTGACGTTTAAAAATTTGATGTTTCCTTTTAAACTCATATCAAGTTTATTAAAGTCTCGAAAAATCATAAACACATTTCAACCTAATGTCGCTATTGGTACAGGTGGATTTGCAAGTGGACCATTATTAAAAGTGGCTTCTTCAAAAGGGATTCCTAGTTTAATTCAAGAGCAAAATTCTTATCCAGGAATTACAAATAAGCTATTGAGCAAAAAAGCAAATACCATTTGTGTGGCTTATGAAGGTTTAGAAACGTTTTTTCCGAAGGATAAAATGGTACTAACTGGTAATCCAATACGAAAGGATTTGTTAGATGTTGAGCACAAACACATTCAAGGAAAGGATGCGTTTACCTTAATACATAGTAAACATACGCTGCTGATTTTAGGTGGAAGTTTAGGTGCAAGACGAATTAATGAATTAATCGAGAGTAAACTCGACTTCTTTGCATCTCTAAATGTACAATTGATATGGCAATGTGGTAAACTGTACTACCAACAATACAAAGAATATAATAAAAGAGATAATGTGCAAGTACATGCTTTTTTAAACAATATGGATATGGCCTATGCAGCAGCTGATATTATTATCTCTAGAGCTGGAGCAAGTTCCGTGTCCGAACTATGTGTTGTAGGTAAACCAGTGATATTTATTCCGTCGCCTAATGTTGCGGAAGATCATCAAACTAAAAATGCAAAGGCAATTACAGATAAAAAAGCAGCAGTTTTAGTTAAAGAAAAGGATTTAGAATCTCAGTTTGAAAATGAGTTTTCAGAGTTATTAAAGTCGAATGATAAAAGAGAAAATTTAAGTAAGAATATAAAAGGCTTAGCATTAGCTAATGCAACAAAGACTATAGCAGATGAAGTTGAAAAGTTATTAAATAGTAAATGAATTTAAATCGTATAAATAGCGTTTATTTTATTGGAATCGGAGGCATCGGAATGAGTGCCTTAGCTCGTTATTTTGTTGCAAAAGGATTAACTGTTGGTGGTTATGATAAAACACAAACTGAGATTACGAATGCTTTAGAAGATTTAAATGTTTCAATTCATTTTGAGGACGATATTGATGCTATTCAAGATGTTTTCTTAAATAAAGAAGATTCACTAATTGTATATACACCTGCAATTCCTGAAAGTCATAAGGAGTTAACTTATTTTCAGTCTAAAGGATTTAATGTTTTAAAGCGTTCTGCTGTTTTAGGAGAAATTACAAGACAAACCTTTTGTATGGCTGTGGCTGGAACTCATGGCAAAACAACTACTACAAGTATTCTTGGGCATTTACTTAATGAATGTGATTTAGAAGTGACAGCGTTTTTAGGTGGAATTAGTGAAAACTATAATTCAAACCTAATTTTAAACGGAACAGATATCACTGTTGTTGAAGCAGATGAATTTGATCGCTCGTTTTTAACCTTGTCACCAGATTACGCATGTATTACATCAATGGATGCTGATCACTTAGATATTTATGGAGAAGCTTCAGAGTTGATAAAATCCTTCGAAGATTTTTCAGATAAAATTAAACCCAACGGAAAACTGTTCGTTAAAAACGGATTGCCAATTAAAGGAATTACTTACGGCATCGAAGACAATTCGGATTATTCCGCTCAAAACATAAAAATAATAAATGGTAGCTATGTGTTTGATGTGAAAACACCAAATGCGCTACTCGAAGATTTTAAATTTAGCCTACCTGGTAGACACAATCTGTCGAATGCTTTAATTGCCTTGGCGATGTCTGTAGAATACGGAATCCCTAAACCGCAGCTCGCCAAAGCTTTAGCATCCTACAAAGGTGTAAAACGTAGATTTACTTATCAGATTAAAAGCGAAGATTTAGTGTTTATCGACGATTATGCACATCATCCAGAAGAGATAAATGCGGTACATCAAGCTGTTAGAGAAATGTATCCAGACAAAAAAGTACTGGCTATTTTTCAACCACACCTTTTTAGTAGAACAAAAGATTTTGTTGATGAATTTGCAGAAAGCTTGTCACGTTTTGATGAGGTTATTTTACTTGATATTTATCCTGCAAGAGAAGTGCCGATTGAAGGCGTAAATTCTGAATGGTTATTAAGTAAAATTGAAAATAAGAATAAAAGATTAGTTCAAAAATCTGAGCTAATCCAAAGTGTTAAGTCATCTTCTGCTACAATAGTTTTAACTATTGGCGCAGGTGATATTGGCGAAGAAGTAAAACATATTAAAAAAGCACTAAGTATTGCGAGTTAATTATAATTACATAAAGATCTTTTTACTAGTGCTATTAGTAGGCTTTTTATTCGTGTTTTCTTCGTTTAGAAATTCTGAAAGAATGGTTGGTAAACCTACGATTCAGTTTATAGGTGATGATAATCTATTTGTAACACAAGCGACTGTTAGTAAATTGTTAATACAAAATCAAGAGAGTGTTACAAACAAGCCTAAAGATATTATAGATTTGAACGCGTTGGAGATTGCCCTAAACTCCAATCCAATGATTAAGCAAGCACAAGTGTTTATGGCTATTGATGGCTCTATCACTGCTAATATTGAACAGAAAAAACCTATAGCTAGAGTTAGCACAAATGCATCTTATTACATTGATGATGAAGGTTCCTACATGCCTTTATCAACAAATTTTACTGCACGAGTGCCATTAGTGACTGGAGCAATTGAAAAAAATAACTTGTCAAATGTATTTGCAATGGCAAAAAAAGTCAGAGCAGATCAGTTTTTAAAAAACCAGGTTGTTGAGATTCATCAAAATGAAGATCAAACAATCGATTTGAGATTACGTGATACAGATTTTAAAGTTCATTTAGGACATTTAAAATTGTTAAATAAAAAGATCAATAACCTCAAGGCGTTTTATTTAAAAGCAAAAAAAGACAAGGTATTAGATAGTTATAGTGTTGTTAATTTAAAGTTTGATAAGCAAGTTATTTGCACCAAAAAATAAGTAATGGAAAACAATAAAATTTCAGTAGGATTAGATATCGGAACCACAAAAATTGTGGCAATGATAGGTCGTAAGAATGAGTACGGAAAAGCAGAAATTTTGGGTATTGGTAAATCTAAAAGCTTAGGTGTACACAGAGGTGTTGTAAATAATATTACACAAACGATTCAGTCTATTCAACAAGCAGTTCAAGAAGCTGAAGCTGAAGCAGGATTGAAAATTGAAGATGTTACTGTGGGTATTGCTGGTCAGCATATTAGAAGCTTACAGCATAGTGATTATATCACTAGAGCTAATTCTGAAGTTGTTATAGATGAAGAAGATATTGATCGACTTATCAATCAAGTACATAAGTTGGTGATGCTGCCTGGAGAAGAAATTATTCATGTGTTACCACAGGAATATAAAATTGATGGACAAGCTGAAATTAAGGAGCCTATCGGTATGTATGGAGGACGCTTAGAAGCTAACTTTCATGTGGTTGTAGGGCAAGTGTCATCCATAAGAAATATTGGTCGCTGTGTAAAAAGTTCTGGTTTAGAATTAGAAGGAATTACACTTGAGCCATTGGCTTCAGCAAATGCAGTATTGAGTCAGGAAGAAAAGGAAGCCGGAGTTGCTTTAATTGATATAGGAGGAGGAACAACAGATTTAGCTGTTTTTAAAGATGGAATTATTAGACACACAGCTGTTATTCCTTTTGGAGGGAATGTGGTAACAGAAGACATAAAAGAAGGTTGTTCAATCATAGAAAAGCAAGCAGAGTTATTGAAAATAAAATTTGGTTCAGCCTGGCCAGGAGAAAACAAAGACAATGAAATTGTGTCAATTCCTGGATTAAGAGGACGAGAACCAAAAGAGATCACATTAAAAAACCTATCTAAAATCATTCACGCGAGAGTCGTTGAAATCGTGGAGCAGGTTTATGTGGAGATTAAAAATTATGGTCACGAAGAACAAAAGAAGAAATTAATTGCTGGTATTGTTTTAACAGGTGGAGGAAGCCAATTAAAGCACTTAAAGCAATTGGTAGAATACATCACTGGTATGGATACAAGAATTGGTTATCCAAATGAGCATTTGGCTGGAGATAGTGATGATGATATCGCTAGTCCATTATTTGCAACAGCAGTTGGTTTAGTGATGGATGGTTTAAAACGTCAAGAACGTAAGCGCGTAGAGAAAGAAGTTGAGGAAATGGAGCTTGCACTAGAAGAACATTCAGAAGAACATGTTCCTCAAGATGAAGAACGCATTCAACAACCAAAAAAAGAACGTAAATCGTTCTTAGATAAATTAACTGAGCGTGTCAAAGATTTTCTTGATAATGCTGAGTAAAGAAAGAATTAAATCTATTGAATAAAATATAATTAAGTACAAAACAACCAGTAAAATAACTATTTATGAGCAACAACATTGAATTAGGCGATATTGCATTCGATTTGCCAAAAAACCAATCAAACGTCATCAAAGTGATTGGAGTTGGTGGAGGTGGAAGTAATGCCATTAATCACATGTTTCAACAAGGGATTAAAGGTGTTGACTTCGTGATATGTAATACAGATGCCCAAGCACTGCAAAATAGTGGTGTCCCAAACAAAATCCAATTAGGAGTTAACTTAACCGAAGGGTTAGGAGCAGGAGCAAATCCTGAAGTAGGAGAACAAGCAGCCGTTGAAAGTCTTGAAGATTTAAGACGTATGTTAGGAACTAATACAAAAATGGTATTCATCACAGCTGGAATGGGTGGAGGTACAGGAACTGGAGCTGCACCTATCATCGCCAAACTTTCAAAAGAGATGGATATTTTAACTGTTGGTATTGTAACAATGCCATTTCAGTTTGAAGGTAAAACAAGAAATGAACAGGCCCAAAAAGGTATTGAAACCCTTAGAAGTCATGTAGATTCTCTTGTGGTTATTAACAATAATAAATTGCGAGAAGTTTATGGTAATTTAGGATTTAAAGCTGGATTCTCTAAAGCAGATGAAGTGCTTTCTACTGCCTCTCGAGGTATAGCCGAAGTCATTACGCATCATTATACACAAAACATCGATTTACGTGACGCTAAAACGGTTTTAAGTAATAGTGGTACAGCTATAATGGGCTCATCTACCTCTTCAGGTAAAACTAGAGCTCAAGATGCTATTATGAAAGCCTTAGATTCACCGTTGTTAAATGATAATAAAATTACTGGAGCTAAAAACGTATTGTTGCTAATCGTTTCTGGTTCTCAGGAAATTACTATAGATGAAATAGGAGAGATTAATGATCATATTCAAAATGAAGCTGGTCATGGTGCAAATATTATTATGGGTGTTGGTGAAGATGAATCATTAGAAGAGTCTATATCTGTGACTATTATTGCTACTGGTTTTGATTTAGATCAACAACATGAGATTTCTAATACTGAGCAGAAAAAAGTAGTACACGCTTTAGAAGATGAAAGAAATGATGAAGTACACGTTAAAGAAAGTGATCCTGCTATAATCACACCAGATATTGTTCTTGAAGCTGAGACACCTAAAGTTGTGGTTCATACCCTTACTGAAGAGGATGATTTTGGTGATGTCGTTGAAGAAATTGAAACCGATTTAATTGCTACTACAGAAATAATCAAAAATATAAATGTAGTTTATGATGAAGTTTTAGATCATAAAATTCAGGAAGAGGATTTCATTATTACACCTGTTCAAGAAGTACAAGAAGATCTTGTTCAAACTGAAACTGAAGAAGAGCAAATAACATTAACATTTGATTTACCATTATCTTTCGGAAATGAAGAACAAGAAGTAGAAGCTCCTTCTATTCAAGAGAAAACAGTTTTCGAACTCGATGATGAAGAAGTAAAAGATTTAAATGTAACTGATCATATTGAGGTTGTTCCTGTAACTGAAGCAAATGCGGAAGGTGAAACACGTTATGCACTTGATGATTTTATGACCTATGAGTCTTCAATAAATAATGAGATTAAAACGAAGGTGCAACCAGAAGTTGAAGAAGAGATTGTATTTGAAAAAAAGACCATTGAATCTGAGGTTTTAGAAGGGGAAGTGAAAGAAGAAATCGATCCTATGAATAGCCCGATTTCAGAATTACTAAAGGAAAGAGCTGACGAACGCAGACGTAAGATGAAAGATTTCAATTACAAATTCAATACAGCTAAAATTGACGATATTGAAAAAGAACCTGCATATAAAAGACAAGGTGTGAATTTGGAAGAATCTCAGCATTCTTCAGATACCAAAGCTTCAAGAACTTCAGTTACCACTGATGATAACGATGATATTCAATTAAGAAGCAACAATTCATTTTTACACGACAACGTAGATTAATAGCAAATTTAGTTTAGTGTATCACACTTTGTTAAACCCGAAAAGTTGAGATAAACTTTTCGGGTTTTTTATGCTTTATTATGATTTACAGAATTATAAGATTTAGTTTTTACTATCTTCGCAATCTAAATTAAATATGTTATTATGAGTTTGCAAAATGATATAATGTCTGCTATGAAAGCAGCGATGAAAGATAAAGATCAAGTTGCTTTGGCAGCATTAAGAGCAGTAAAATCTGAGTTGTTGTTAGCTCAAACTTCTGGGTCAGGAGAATCAATTTCTGAGGAACAGGAAATTAAAATTTTATCAAAACTAGTAAAACAACGAAAAGATAGTGCAACAATTTTTTCTGAGCAGAATCGTAATGATTTAGCTGAACCTGAATTGGCTCAGGCTGAAGTGATTTCTAAGTTTTTACCAGCACAATTAAGTGAATCTGAAATAGAAAAAATTGTAGTGGAAACTATTGAGAAAGTAGGAGCAGAGGGTATGAAAGATATGGGTAAAGTGATGGGAATGGTAAATAAACAATTAGCTGGTCAAGCAGATGGCAAAACAATTTCCACAATTGTTAAAACCAAATTATCGTAAACATATTAAACTTGGCCTCGTAGTTCAACTGGATAGAATATCAGATTTCGGCTCTGAGGGTTGGAGGTTCGAATCCTCTCGAGGTCACAAATAAATATTAAAAATAAAAAATGCCAAGTTTGCTTGAGCATTTTTTTGTTTTTAGTATTTTCAAAGCGGAGCATTAGAGAAACAGTTACTAAAGGTGCTAATCTCTAACTTAATTAATTGACTTACTTTAGTCAAGCTTATTAAACCAATCAAAGTGACTTTCCATAATTTGTGATTTATTATCATTGATATGGTCTACAAAATGTTTAGCAATTGACGATAAGTTTTTGGAACTCAACCAAATTAAATTCCAATTTGTTTTTAAAGGAAGACCTTTCATTGGTATGATCTGTAAATCACCGTTATTAAGCTCATTTTTAATCCCAATGAGAGGCATGATAGAAAATCCTAAACCAGCAATTACAGCTTGTTTTAAGGCTTCATTTGATTTCAATTCCATCTTCTTATAAGTCGATATTTTTTGAGATGCAATGAAATGTTCCATTTGATTTCGTGTTGCCGAACCTTGTTCTCTATAAATAAGTGGTAGTTTTTCAAAAATTGCTTTGGATATGTTTTTACCTGTAGGCTTAAATTGTTTTCCGCCAACGAGATAAAGCTTATTTTCCATAAGCTTAATGTTATTTATTTTTAACTGTTTTGGAATAACTGATACCATAGCAAAATCTACTAAATTCTGCTCTAATGATTTTACAACTTCAGCTTTGTTTGTTACATCCATACTTAGCTCTACGCCTTTATGTTTATTCATAAATCCTGTGAGAAAATATGGAACTACATACTTGGCAGTTGATACAATAGCAATTTTTAGTTTTCCGGATAATTCACCTTTAAATGACAATGCTCTATAATTAATGGCAGTAATTTCATTTAATATTTTTTCAGCAGCAATTGCAATTTCTTCACCGAATTCTGTAATATATATTTTGCGTCCGACAACTTCAAAAAGTGGTATATCAAATTGATCTTGAAATTTTTTTAATTGAATTGAAACTGCAGGTTGAGTCAAGTATAACTCTTCTGAAGCCTTTGTAACACTCTTTAAGCGAGAAACTTTTAGGAATATTTCTAATTGATGTAAAGTATAATGCATAAATATAATTAATATATAACATAATAAATATAAATAAAAATATATGAAAATTACATATAATATTTGCAAAAAATAAAATTAAAAACAATGAGTGATTTAACATTAAAAAAAGAAAGTACACACAAAGTAGGAAAAGTAATTCTTAAAAATTCTACTAAGAAAAGACAACTAGTTTTTATTAAACCATTTCTTATGTTAATGGTGTTAATTACGTTTATTATACTCTCATTAGAAAATGATAGTTTATTTCTAAAAGAAATACTAGTATCTGGTGGCATCTTGTTTCTGGTTTTTATAATTCATTTAATATCCAAGACTGAGCCAAGTCGCAATTATTAGAAATAGTATAATGGATTTACATTTACTCATAGATAATCTTACTAATCCAGCATTGTTATTCTTTTTTTTAGGAGTAATTGCAGTGCAAATAAAGAGTGATTTAAGTATACCAGAGAATTCTTCTAAGTTTATCTCATTTTATCTTTTATTATCAATTGGTTTTAAGGGAGGTCAAGAATTAGCGCATAGTGAGTTTAATCTCGAAATTCTTTGGGCTTTGTTGTTTGGTATAGCACTAGCTTTGTTAGTACCAATATATACTTATTTTATTCTTCGTAGAAAGTTTAATGTTGAAAATGCTGGCGCTATTGCTGCAGCATATGGCTCAGTTAGTGCAGTCACATTTGTAACAACAATCTCATTTTTAGAGCTAGAAAATATTCCTTTTAGTGGTCACATGGTTGCTGTAATGGCACTTATGGAAGCGCCTTCAATTATGGTAGGTTTACTTCTTATGATGTATTATAAAAAGAAGAATAAAGAAAAGGATCAAGTACCTATAAAGAAAGTTTTGCATCATGCACTTACTAATGGAAGTGTTTTACTTATTATAGGTAGTTTAATTATTGGTCTATTAGCAAGTGAAGCTCAGGCGGAAGGGATTAAACCGTTTACAACTGATATTTTCAAAGGTTTCCTTGCTGTTTTTCTTTTAGATATGGGAATTGTGAGTGGAAGAAAACTATCAGATTTTATCAAAAAGGGTTGGTTTGCTTTA
This sequence comes from Psychroserpens sp., assembly GCF_045105015.1. Lineage (GTDB taxonomy): Bacteria > Bacteroidota > Bacteroidia > Flavobacteriales > Flavobacteriaceae > Psychroserpens. The sequence goes on along the minus strand of NZ_JBGCCX010000174.1, from coordinate 5,229 downwards.
GTATTTGCCATTATTATTCCAGTAATAAATGGAAGTTTAGTTGCTGTGATTAGTGGTGTACTTACTACTAGTAACGGTAATAGACTCTTATTTGCTATTCTTGCAGCTAGTGCGTCTTATATTGCTGTTCCAGCAGCGATGAAGATAGCCGCTCCTAAAGCAAATCCGAGTTTGTATATTCCTATGGCTTTAGCAATTACTTTCCCTTTTAATATCACATTCGGGATGCCGCTATACTTGTGTATTATCAACTTGTCATAAAAAATATTTATGAAAAACATAAAATATATAAATAAAAATATATAAAATAATAATCTCAACTTTGTACAATATTAAAATAACTTATTTATGGAAACTTTAGAAAAAATAAAGAAAAAGCAAAAAATAAATTTAATTGAAGGTTGCTATTCAGCTAATGAAGCTTCAGATATAATTAACTCTGTGTTAAACGTCAAAATCAACTTTCATAAATTGCAAAGACTATCTATTACAGAAGGAAATGAAAATGATAAATGTGAAATGGATAATGGTAGAATTAAAGAATTAATGAATGAAAAAGAAATCGCAAAATCGTTTTTTGAACATGCGAGGCTTCAGGGTAAAAAGTTAAAAATGACAAGTACTATTCAGATTGAAATTTTAGATTAATTTTTTTTCTTTATCTAATAGTCATTAATGCTACTCAAGTATAAAAATAGAAACCCTATTTTGTACTTGAGTTTCTATTTTTAGTATATTTAGATAATGATTCTAATTATAATTCAACAAGATAATTTGTCCCAAGACGCAGAATTTATTGTTGATGTTGTTTCTTCTTTTGTTATTTTCATTGGCGTTTTTTTTATTCTATGGAGATTGTTCTATTTTATCGAAATGATGTACATACGTTATTTTAATAAACGCTTATTTTTTAATCATTTGTACATCAATAAAAATGAACTTACAAATGAAGAGAAATCTATATTGAGTCAAACTATCAGATTTTATGATCAATTATCAATTAAACATAAAACATATTTTGAACACCGAGTTTATAAAACTATTAATCGTATTGAGTTTATAGGCAAACAGCTAGAAGTAAGTAGCGAGATGAAATTAATTGTTTCAGGCACATTAGTAAAACTTACTTTTGGTTTAAGGGACTATAAAATTGATTCAGTAGAACGTATCCTTATTTATCCTGAAGCGTTTTATTCAACCACAAACAAAGCGTATCATAAAGGAGAGTTTAATTTAGGATATAAAGCTTTAGTATTATCTTGGAAAGATGTTCTCCATGGCTACCAAGTTGAAGATGATAATCTAAATCTAGCTGTTCATGAGTTTATACATGCTATACATTTTTATTATATGAGTGTAAGGAAACGAAACACTAGTGCTGCAATATTTGTAGACTCGTTTTATGAACTTACTCAGGATTTAGACCAGAATAGTTTATTAAAAGAGAGATTGATAAGCTCAAGATATCTAAGAGACTATGCTTTTACCAATCAATTTGAATTCTTAGCAGTTATTATAGAAACTTTTATAGAGACACCACAAGAATTTGAGTCTCAGTTCCCAGAGATTTATAAAAAAGTAAAAAGTATGCTTAATTTTAACTTTGCAGGCTATTAATGTTTACAGTTTGAAAACTGCCTGAACAACATATTGAAAGTGGTTATTGTCGAACTGTCTGTCTTTAGCATTAACAGCAAATTTACCAATACCTTGAATTCTAATTCCAATTTTTTCAGAAATCCATACAGTTCCTCCTAAAGCAAGGTTACCTGATGAGTTAAGTTCATTTACAGAAAAGACACCAAAGCCAGCTCCAGCATATAAATCTAACCATTCTAAAGTAAATAATGCATCAGAAAAGTAGTACTTTATATAAGTGTTAGTTGAAATATAAAAATAGTCTTCTTTTAATGAACCACCATCGATTTCATTTTTAACCTCATATCCATTCAAGGTTAAATCTTGCTCAATTGCAAAATACTTTGACCATTTGTGCTCAACAGCTAATGCTAAAGGGTTTCTAAATTGAAATTCGTCTAAACGTGCAAAAGGTTGCCTAGTGCCTAAACTACCAACAGCATTAACACCAACGCTAATTTTCCATGGACTATCGATATAGTCTGACTCTGAAGAAGTATCGTACTCAGTATCTGAAGTTGTTTGCGATTGACCACTAAATGTTACTAATGATACTAAGAATAAAAATAAAACTAAATTTCTCATAGTTTAAAAATAAATTGACCCAAATATATGCTTTAAGCTCTAATTTACAAAGAAACTATAAACATATTACATTTAAAAGTAATGACTTGAGATTTTTTTAGTTATTTAAAATCCTAAAATTCTCTTGTAATCTTTAAATAATTCGCTTCTATAGTTTTTGTTTTTAAAAAACAACCATATTCTGCTAGTCAAAACTAGTTTTAAAAATTGAATTTTCTCTAAAAAGTAATCAACGATCTTTCTTAATGTTGGATATTTTAATTTTAAAATAAATAAATAGTTTAGTAGTGGTTTAGATTTAAAATTATGTAAATCATTGAAGAAAATTTTAGCTATAGAAAAATAGTTTTTGAAGTAAGCAGGCTTAAATGTGTTATCAAAATTAAAATCATAAGTTTTTTTCAAAGTAATTAAATCATATATAGATTTAAAACTAATTCTACTATAAACAAAGCCAGAATCGTTTGCTTGAAAATTTAGTATGGAGTGATATATTAGATGTTTATTTGATGGTACATAAATACCCTCAATGCATTCTTTATCCTGTAACACAATTTCTGTATCAAGAATTCCTTTATACGAATTTAGTAACACCTTCTTATGTACTTCAACAGCTGCTAAATTAGATTTTGATTGAAGTCTAGGTAAGTGTTTATGATTAAAATACCTAGCTCCAATTCCTTGTGCTGTTCCAGTATATTCATAGTCTAATAGTAGTTGATAAGCATCTTTCAGTTGAACTTCATCAACCAGAACATCTATATCGCCTAACATTCTTTCCCCTAAATCTTGATAATGATTTTTAACTAATAGGGCACTGCCTTTTAGAAATACATGATTAATTTTATTATTGGTAAAAATATCTGATATCGCTCTAATTTCTTTTAAAAGCGTACGATTCCGATTTTTGTTAATATTTGTAATCTCACCCAAGTATAATTCCAGATCCTCTGGAAGGTGTTTTAATAATTCTTTTTGTTTTAATCTACAATAACAAGTTGTTAAAACAAGGTAATCACTTGCTACATATACAAATTGTTCCCAATCGATTTCTTTAGAAATCATTTTCGATTGTAGACTATCAATTGAATTTTCAAAACTCAATATATCTGCTATTAGGTGCAGTGTATATTTATATGAATTTTTTTTTGAAGACAAAGGTTTCTTTTAAGTACTTAAAAATAAGTAAAACTTCTAAGATTCTTCAAAGAGGTTTTCAAATTTTGTAATTGCAAAATTATTATTGCTGTAGTTTAATTCGTAACATTTAATGTTTTTGAACCAATTTATGAATTTTAAAGCATGTTCTTCTTTCGGTGAAATCCAAGAATCTGGTATTAATGTTTCCAAAATTTTCTCTGATGTTACAAGGTTTAGACTGTCTTCTTTTAAAGAATTGTATTTAACATGTACAATTTTCGTGCATGGAAAGTTAGACATCTGACTTTCGTAATCTAATAGGGGAGGAACATATTTTATGTTCACCTTTTTTGGTCCGTTGGTATGGGTTTTTAGTAAATCAATATGTTTTAAATATGGTTTTAATGCTTCAAAAGCTCCTTTTTTTATTGACGTAGCAGCAGGATAGCGATAAAGATGTAGGTTTTTTTTGTACAGTGGAGTAAAATCGTCACAAAGGATGTCATATCCATGTGCCATTAATAAAACGGATAAGGTACTTTTTCCATTACCTGAGTCTCCAACAATCATAATAGATTCCTTTCCATTGGATATGGTTGAAGCGTGAAATGTAGCTACCCAGTCATCAATATTTGTATCATGTATTGTATTGGTGAGTTCTAAAGCGAATTTACCTTGAAGAAAATGGAATGAATGAGTTTTATAACTTCCAACATGCTTTCCATTTTTATGAAGGTGTAAATCATCATTGGTTCTAAAAACATCGAATATCGTATTGTAATCCGAAGTGTTTTCTATCAAATGATGAGACATTTGAGGATGAATTAGTCCCTTAATAATTTCAGATTCATAACGAATACATACAACCTTATCATCAAACTTGTAGGTGTGTTCTATGTAATTTGAAGGAGCAACAGATACACTATTAGTATCTGATTCTTGATCTGTTTTGACATTTACATCTTTTATAAAAAGAGTAATATTTTCAAAAATAGCAATTGCTTCGTTCTCTTCTAAATTAAAGTTTTGTTGTATATAAACAACAAATGAATCCCGACTTTCATCGGGATTCATATATAGTTTTATAAATTCACTATTTACTTTTGAAGTAACAACATATCTGTTTGAATTTTCAAACCAAAGTAGTACTGTGTTTTCATCAATATTATGAATTAACTTTGGCAACAGATTTGTTTTCAAATCAAATAATAATAGTTTTTAATCGAAAGGATTTCCTCCTGGATCAGGTGGAGAAGAAGCTTGCGCTTGTTTAGGGTTTAAGATAACAAACGTTCCGATAGCTGTTAAAGCCGCGTACTTGCTCATTTTCTTGATTGCCTCCTTACGAGTAATCTGGTTTTCTGAATTTGTATTTTTCATATTATTGTGATATAAAGGTCAAAAATAATAAAATTTATTAAATGTCATTAATTTTTGACCTTTATTTTTAAAAATTAGTCTATTATCACTTTCTTAGTTCTTTCCTGATCATTACTTTGAACAGTTACAACGTATACACCAGAGTTAATGTTTGCTACATCAATTCTGTTTTGTAAACTAGAGTTATCAAGTTCAGTACTTAGTACTAATCGTCCTTGAATATCATATAAGTTTAATAAAGTAACATTGTCAGACAATTGTCCGCTTACTACTAATTCTTTAGAAGCTTTCAAGCTGAAGATATCTAATAACTCAAGACTGTTCTCGATAGTTGATAACTCACTGTTAGAAGTTCTAAGGTAGAAACGTCCAGTTCCAGATAAATCAGAAGTAGGAGTCATAATGTAATCTGTATCATTTAATAAAGTTACAGTATTAGCCACTACATCTTCAAGATATACATTAACAGATGCTGGTATGTTCATA
>NZ_JBGCCX010000173.1:0-6792 GCF_045105015.1 Psychroserpens sp. | reverse complement strand
AGGATCAGGAAATGTATTGGTTGATCAAACAACTTATACTCCTGAAGAATTAATTATAGATGTATTAATTGACAGTCCATGTGCTCAAATATCAAATATTACATTCTCTACAGGTACAAACTTTGGAGAAGAAAACGGTATAGGATATTTCTCTAATCCAGATGGTGGATTTCCTTTTGAAGATGGCTTATTATTAACATCAGGTGATGCTAGTCAAGCAGCAGGACCAAATTCTAATTTTGTTTCTGATGGAACAGGAGCATGGCCTGGAGATGCTGACTTAACTGCTATTGCAGGAGATGATACTAATAATGCCACTATTATAGAATTTGATTTTGTCCCTTTAAATGACGAATTAAGTTTTGATTTCTTAATGGCTTCTGAAGAGTATGATATGGGAGGATTTGAATGTCAGTTCTCAGATGCATTTGCATTTTTATTGACAGACATTTCAACTGGGACAACTACTAACTTAGCTGTAGTTCCAGGAACTACAGACCCTATTTTAGTTACTAATATTCACCCTGATAATGGTGTTTGTGGAGCAGTAAATGAACAATATTTTGGTGAGTATATCCCAGATAATTTACCTCCAATTTCATTTGATGGTAGAACAGCTGTTTTTACAGCTTTTTCCCCTGTAAATATTGGTGACCTATATCATATCAAGTTAGTTATTGCTGATGCGAGAGATAATGCATTTGATTCAGGTGTATTCTTAAAAGCAGGTAGTTTTGATATTGGTGAAGTAGATTTAGGAGGTGATATTACAATTGCTGGAGGTAATGCAGTTTGTGAAGATGAACCTATAATTCTAGATACATCTGCACCAAACGTAAATCACGTTTGGTATAAAGATAACTTTGTTATAAATGGTGAAACAAGTTCTACACTTAATGTAACAGAAGCAGGATTGTACACAGTTCAAATTATTTTTTCTCCATCTTGTATAATTGATGATGAAGTATTAATTGAATTTTTACCTAATCCAGTTATTGCTAATACACCAAACGATTTATCTGAGTGTTCAACAACTAATCAGGCTCAATTTAATCTTGATGTGAATGATGATGTTATTTTAGGAAACCAAAATCCTACTGATTTCATCGTAACGTATCATGACTCTCAAGGAGATGCAGATACAGGTAGTAATAATTTAGCATCACCTTATACTAATACATCAAACCCTCAAACTATTTATGTTAGAGTAGAAGATATTGCAACCGGTTGTCATGAGACCACAAGTTTTACCTTGTCTATTTCAAGTCCTACTCAAACTGCTGAAAGTGTTGAGCTAATTGGATGTGATAATGATGATGATGGAATAGCAACATTTGTTCTTTCTGATCACGATGACGATGTCTTAAACGGTCAAGATGCTTCACAGTTTATTGTGACCTATCATAGTTCTCAGGCTGACGCTGATAATTCAGTTGGAGCTTTATCAAGCCCTTATGATAGTTCTGGTGAGATTGTTTTTGTAAGAGTAGAAACGATAGGTTTGCCAAATTGTTATGTTACGAATAGCTTTGAATTAGTTATTGGCACAGAACCAGAAACAACATTTACAAGCAATTTTGATTATGAGGTTTGTCCTAATGCAACTGTTCCAATTGTTATTACTGCAACACCTGTTAATTATACAGAAAGTGAAGTAACCATTAATTGGTATTTAGATAATGGATTAATAACTAACGAAAACGGATTAAGTCTTCCAGTTCTTGAGGCAGGTGATTATACGATTGAAGTTATTTATAATGACACAGGATGTTCTAATGACGAAACGGTAACTATTATTGAGTTAGAAAGTTGTGTAATTCCACAAGGTATTTCACCAAATGGTGATATGAGTAACGACTCTTTTGATTTAAGTAGTTATGACGTTAGTAAATTACAAATCTACAATAGAAATGGTGTATTAGTTTACTCCAAGAAGAATTATACTAATGAATGGCATGGACAAACAGATGATGGTGAAGAATTACCAGTAGGTACCTATTTCTATACAATGGAATACCAAAATGGTAAAACAAGAGCTGCTTGGATTTATATTCAAAGAGATAATTAATTTAGTTTATACTAAGCACAAAAAAAGCCTCTATATTCTAGAGGCTTTTTTTTATGCGTTCAATAAAATAATAGCTAATAAATAACAACCTAACAAGAGTAGCCATAGTAGACAAATACTGTAAATAGGTTGTTTGTTTTTATTGCTTTTAGCATTCAATACTTTTCGTTTTCTTCCGCTGTATACAATCCAATTTCTAAAGTAAATGAATACACTTATTATAATGAATAATGTCCATCCTTTAGACGCAGAAAACGTGTTCACATGCATTTGTTCCAAGAATATGGAGAAAAACACACCTAAGACTAATATTAAAGCGATTTGTAAGAGCGAAAGGTATACTATGGCAATAGTGTTGGCTTTTTGTTTATATGTTGCTTTATAGTGGTTAAAAACACTAAAAAAAAGAGAATCGAATGTTGTCATAGTTGTCAATTAAAAAAATAAAACCAGTTCTTTCGAACTGTTTTAAAATTATATAATAAAATATATATTTTTATTGTGGCGTTAATATTTTAACATCACTTAAATCTCTAGTTGAAGAAATTGCTCCATTATCGCTATCGTAAACAAAAGCAATCACACCGGTTCCAGTTACTGCACTAAGATCAATTAAACCAGTTGAATCATATTCATTATCGAAAAACCCACCATTTAGAGGTAATCCAGCAATTTCACTTTGCCCAATTTCTACCCATGTAAAAGTAGTAATATCTCCACCTGAAACATAATCTGTTGAATAATAAGCTGTTAATGGCTCATCTCCAGCATCACTAAAGGCATCAGCGATTTCTAATACCATTTGCTCTCCAGCTTGAGCATCAAAATCAAAAGAAGGAGAAATTAACCAACTTACCATCACTGCATTTGGTGAACCACTTTGAAAAGCAGAAGCACGTGCATAAGATTCTCCATCAAAACTTGCGCCTACCCAAGTTTTAGTACCAACAGTATTTACTACTTCCCAGCCTGATAAACCACCAGTAAAGTCTTCTTGGTAAACAATATCATAATCATCAGGATTAAAAGGATCACAACGCATAGCTGTTTCATCAAAATTAATATCTTCAGGAGTATTAATTACAACATTAAATACTTCACCAAAGAAATCTTTAGTTAAAATAACATTGATACTTCCTCTACCTGTAGGTAATTTTAAACCTTTAAAATCTGAAAATGTACTTGTACTAAATACTACAGAAGCATTTGAAGCACAAGTCTCAAGAGTACGTTCACCATCAAATTCATCTGAAGCTTCTGAAGCGTAAGTAAGCGTTTCTTCTACAGGAAGAACCTCATCTCTTGCAAATTGAGCATCAGCAATTTGAATCATCATATTTGTTTTGTCATCTGCAAATTCAGCAAAACTTAAAGGAAGTGGAACAATTGTAGCAACTTCGTTAGATCTTTGAATGATTTGATTTTGTTGAGATGCTGCAATCTTATCTACTTCTGTACCATTAAGAACTCCTAATGTTAATACTCCATTTGTCATTCCAACAGTTAACCCATTAACTTTCACATAGATTTTTCTACCAACTTCATAACTTGTGAATAAAGGGTTCACATCAATTAAGACCTTGATTCCAATAGTTGGGTTTTCAAACTCATCTTGGATAATTAATTCTTCAAAGAAATTTCCAGCTTCATCAGATGATACAACATAACCAGTTACGTACTGATCGTTAGTGTTAAATTCATAAGTATAAGTTGTCGATTCATCTTCATAATCTAAATCAGTATTACCTTGTTCTTGAGCAAGATCTCCTGCTAAAGCACCAATATCAATTGTGTTAGTAATATCTGGTTCTTCAAATGATAAGTTTGGTGTGTCAAAGTCGTCATCTTGAACACAACTGCTCACTACTACTAAACCTATTAGCAATAGTATTAATTTATTAATTTTTAAAGTTTTCATTTTTAATATTTTATTTTGTTAATACATAGCTTTTTTAAAATCTCACATATATGTTAAGGTAATATGTTGTACCGTTTCCGAAGAAATAACGATTGCCAAATACTGGACCATTATCACTATTTTGTTCTTCGATTTGACTTCTATAATCTACTCGTCTAGACTGTTCGAAACCACCAGTTCTGTAATCTTGATTAAATACGTTATTTATGGTTGCAAAGAAACCAACGAAGTAATCTTTTACTCTCCATGATTTACCTCCAACAACATTCACTAACATGTAACTATCAAATTGTTCTTGCTTTAATAATTCTTTTGCAACATTTTCGTCATAATCGTTAATCGTATAACCACTTATATTACCACCATCAGGGATTATTAAAGTCCCATTTCCATCAACAGGTAATAAATCAACATCTTGAGTAAATGAAGCAGATCGTTTTAACGCACTTGCATCTACATAAGCATTTGAAAAGAAATTACTCGTCACACCAATATTCCAAAAGTCAGGGTCACGATATTCAAAACCTAACTGAAACGCACGTTCTGGTCCACCAGACACATGTAAATCTTTTAATTCAGTAGTACCATTTCCGTAAGTTAATATAGTCTTATCTCCATTTTCATCTACAAAGTCTGCGGCCGTATAATATACATTAGGATTATTAGAGAATGTATACTGACCAATAGATGCAGCAGCTTTCAACTTAATGGTTGGTGTCACTTGAGCTTCAATTCCAAGTTCAGCTCCAATATGACGTCTTTCTATATTCGTTTGAACCTCTTGTACAAAATTACCTGAGTTTTCAGTAAAGAAAAAGCCGATATCAGTTCCGTCTTGAAAACCTGAATAAAAACCTGTAAGTCTAGCTTTTAATGTAGGTGATCTGAAGATATAACTCGCATCAAAAGATTGAATCTTTTCACTCTCTAAACCAATTACGGTTTGATTACTCTGTCTTGCGTTTCCAAATGAGTTTCGAATACTCGGTGCTTTTGTAAAATAACTACCGTTTACATCAATTAAATGTTTTCCTGTAATCTTATATGTGAAACCAGCTTTAACACCATAGTTAGAAAATTCTAATTTTTCACTTTTACCAAAAGAAGTAACATCTCCAAAGTTATCTACGAATTCAGTTTCGCCAATTGAGAGATTAGGATCATCAAAAAATCCATTTTCATATTTTCCATCTCTTTGATAAGTCGTTTGTGATAAATTAGCTCCAATATAAAAATCAATTTTATTGTATTTAAATTGAGCTTGAGCAAAACCACTAATAACATCAGAATTGATATCGTAGTTGTACTTATAGCGATCACCTTCTGTAACCACTCGGTTTTGATTTCTTATATCACTTTGTGCTTGCCCTTCTGTTTGCTGTCCTGCTTGATCTTCAGCAAAAGCATCAATATCTAGATAACCAGGTCCGCCTAGTAAATCTTCAATACGAGCAAAGTTTTCACTTTTTAAAGTTCTGTAACTTATATTAGCATTTAACCTAATATTGTCCGCTAGGTCAGCATCTAGTATTGTATTAAATGTTAATTGTTTATCCTTTATTACGTCAGATTGAAGCGCGTATACAGAGTAAGGATTAATATCATTAGCTATGTATAGACGATTCCAATCTAATTGACCATCACTTATAAATTCTTGTTGTGCTTGGTAAGCTAATTGATAATCATATGCTGTTGGATTATCAAAACGCAAGAAATAACTTGGTAAGTTTTGGTAATATTCAGGAGTAGGATTACGAGCACCACCATACTGACCATTATTCACAGCATCTAGTCTTGACCCGTTATTATCTATTCTTGAATTTGCAATTTCTCCAAACTGGTAAGCAATATTTGTGTTTAATCTTAATTTTGGTGAAATTTCCCAAAAGTGATTTAGCATTAATATAGGCTCTTCAATTTCTCTAATTCTTGAGTTTCTAATTTCTCCATCTTGTTCTCCCCAAAACGGATTATATTTTCTTCCCTTAAGATTAAAAACTTCTTCGGTGATAGCTGTAGAGCGACCACGTCTGTTTTGTGCATAAATAGAAGTGAAGTTAAGGCTGTGTTTGTCATTTATTATTTTTTCTACAACAGCAACAAATGAATTAGAATCATATAATGTTCCATCAACAAACCCTTCATCTCCAAATCGTCTCGATCCAAGGACAGAAATAGCCCAACCACCTTCAAGTAAACCTGAATTATAGCTACCCATTATACGACCTGTATAACTTCTATTGGCACTAGCATAAGATACACGCCCACCTTTTCTATATTTAGAAGCTCTCATTATGATGTTGTTTGTACCAGCAAGATCACCAAATGTGTAATCGTTTGCAGACATGCCCATCGTAAATTCTTGGTTACGTTGTAAATCGTTAATTCCACCCCAGTTTCCCCATTGTGGTCTTCCAGTAAATTGCTTGTTCATTTCAACACCATTGATAAGTACCTTACCATTGGCATTGTCTAGACCTCTTGGTCTGAAGAATGTAGCACTAAAATCAAATGCAGCTGCATTTAAAAATACATCTCTTGAAGATTGAAGTAAACCAGATACATTATCTGTTAAACCATCATCTTCACTGTTTAAGTTATCATCTGAAATTGAGATAATAAATAAATCCTTTTTGTCACTAGCGTCATAGTCTAATGTCATTCCGCTAATATCAACGGTTTGACCTTCGTTTACAACAATAGGATAACGTTTTGTAACGTAATCTACTTTTTCAATTTTCAGGACTTGTTCGCCTAAAGGAACAATAGTCTCAAATTGAAATTCACCACTAGCATTTGTAGACGT
>NZ_JBGCCX010000172.1:0-11696 GCF_045105015.1 Psychroserpens sp. | reverse complement strand
GTTCTGCTGCATCAATCATAATAATTCGTATTTAATTCAATGGTTGGTAGGGTAGAACTATAGATTTATATAGTTTTGTATTGCAAATTTACAAAAAATTAACATAAACTAAAAATAACTGATTTTTAAATAGTTATGTCTCAAGAAATCATTCACGTTTATCTTATGCCTGGTTTGGCTGCAAATCCAACAATTTTTGAGCATATCAAGTTGCCAGAAGATCAATTTGAGATACATTGGCTGGAATGGATGTTGCCCAATAAAAAGGAGTCTTTAGCGTCTTATGCTAAGCGAATGATTGAAAAAATCGAGTACGATAATATCGTTTTGTTGGGTGTGTCTTTCGGAGGAATTTTAGTTCAGGAAATGAGTAAACACATATCACTTAGAAAATTATTCGTGGTATCAAGTGTGAAATCTAAACATGAATTGCCTAAACGAATGAAACTTATGAAACTCACAAAGGCTTATAAAATATTACCTACGCAACTTGTTAGTAATATCGATTTTCTTGCAAAATATGCCTTTGGAGAAACCGTTACAAAGCGAATTGAACTTTATAAAAAATATTTATCTGTGAGCGATAAGCAATATTTAGATTGGGCAATTGAAAATGTTATTGAATGGAATCAAGAAGAACCAAATAAAGAAGCAACATACATTCATGGTGATAAAGATGCTATTTTTCCTCATTCATGTCAGGGCAATTGTATTGTAATAAAAGGAGGGACTCATATTATGATAATAAATAAGTACAAATGGTTTAACGAAAATTTACCAAAACTTATCTTAAACAAGCCTTGATAGCCACTGTAATATTTTATACATTTATAAAAAAGAAAATATGAAGACGATTAAGAATATATTAGCAACTATCGGTTTAATTGCCCTTTCTGGGATGTTCATTTTTGCAATGCAGAAATCACCAGATGATACTCGGGATTCAAATAAAGTTGAATCTATTAACAACTCGAGACCAGTAAAAGACTATAATGTGTATGCATTGTCTGTTCCTGAATCGTTAGATTTTGCTGGTGAAGCTTTACCACTTAATAATCCTGATATTTTGGAACGAATGGATAGAGAGTTATTAGTAAATACTTATTGGCAATCTAACGGCTTACTCATGTTCAAAAGAGCCGCCAAGTACTTCCCAATTATTGAACCGATTTTAAAAAAAAATAATATTCCAGATGATTTTAAATATTTAGCTGTTATTGAAAGCGGATTAACTAATGCGGTTTCTCCAGCTGGAGCAAGAGGTGTATGGCAAATTATGAAAACTACTGGAAGAGAAAATGGATTAGAAATTAATAGTAATGTAGATCAACGTTATAATCTAGAAATGTCGACAGAAGTTGCTTGTAAATATTTACTCAAAGCTAAAGCACAATTAGGCTCTTGGACCTTAGCTGCTGCTGCATATAATGCCGGTAATGCAGGAGTTTCTAGACGATTAAAAGAACAAGGTGTAAATGATTATTATGATTTGTTATTAGGAGAGGAAACTGGACGCTATTTGTTTAGAATAGTTGCTCTCAAGGAAATTTTAAATCATCCAAATAAATATGGATTCAACTTTAGTGAAGATGATCTATATACAACTGTTCCTACTTATAAAGTTGAAGTTGATACAGCAGTTACTAATTTCTCTCAATTTGCTAAAAAATTTGGAATCAACTACAAAATATTAAAACTCCATAATCCATGGTTAAGAGAGCCTCACCTTAATAATAAATCCAGAAAAAAATATAAGATTGATATTCCAAAAGATGGATTTTACTCCGTAAAACCTTAAATGATAGATTCATTAAAAGATAGTTTTTGGTCAATATTGCTAGTTCTTAATTATTTATTAGCAGTAATAGCTATCATTACGATTCTATTTAAAAAAATAAATTCATCAAAAACAGTTGCATATATTCTCGTTTTGGTGTTTTTTCCTTTTTTCGGATTAATAGTATATTATCTCTTCGGACAAGAATATCGAAAAAATAAAATATTCAATCGTAAAGATATTTCTAATGCGAACATTATAAAGTCTGTCGGTATAGATCTTCATATTGAAGGACGAGAGTTTGCTAAAGATGAGTTTTTTGATGAATTAGATGATAAGGTAAAACTTATAAAGTTACTCAAGGCAAGTGAAAAATCTCCTTTAACGTTGAACAACTCCATTGATATTCTTAAAAATGGAGAGGTAAAATTTAAACTACTTATTGAAGATTTAAAACAAGCAAAAAAATATATTCATCTGGAATATTATATTATCAAAGATGATGACATAGGTACTGAAATTTTAGATATTCTATCAGAAAAAGCTAAATCAGGTATTGAGGTTAAATTAAGCTATGATGATGTAGGTAGTAAATTGTCATCAGCCATGAAGCGTCAGCTTGATGAAAGTGGCGTTGAACATTATCCATTTATGCCAGTTTTATTTTCGAGTTTAACAGGTAAATCCAACTACAGAAATCATAGAAAAATCGCAATTATTGATGGAGTTATTGGTTACATTGGTGGTATCAACGTTTCAGATGAATATATTAATAATAAAAAGAACAAATTATTTTGGAGAGATACACACCTTAGAATTTATGGTGAAGCAGTAAAAGTGTTACAATTTCATTTTTTGACTACTTGGGATTTTGTTAGTGATTCATCCTTAGATATAAATGAAAAATACTTCCCAAGTGTCGATGCAGATGAAAACATAGCTATTCAAATTGCTGCTAGTGGTCCCGATACTAATTGGGCTAATATTATGGAGGCAATGTTAACAGCAATTAATAATGCTGAAAATTATATTTATATAACCACACCATATTTTATTCCTAACGCACAAATTATAACAGCTCTCCAGATTGCTGCAAAAATAGGAGTGGATGTGAGGTTGTTAATTCCTAAGGCATCAGATTCTTGGATTGCAGCTAATGCTACAAATTCATATTTAGATGAGCTCTTGTTTGCTGGAATAAAAGTGTATCGTTACTACAAAGGTTTTATTCATGCTAAAACTTTAGTTGTCGACGATGTGTTTTCAACTATTGGTACGTGTAATCTTGACAATAGAAGTTTTAATATAAACTTCGAAATAAATGCATTAATCTATAATGAGAAACAAAGCAAAATTTTAAAAAATCAGTTTTTAGAAGATTTAAAAGAAAGTGATTCTGTTGATTTTGAATCTTGGAAAAAGAGATCAAAACTAAGTAAGCTTCAAGAGTCTTTTGCTAGACTTTGGTCACCATTGTTGTAATGTAATTAACGCCTACTTCTTCTGTTTTGTCTAGATGATGTAGGTTGACCGTAATGTTGTTTCGGAATTGCAGTTTTTTTCATTTGCTGCTTAAACATTTTAATTTGCTCAGCTAGCATATCACGTTTGTCAAGCTTTTCAGCTTCTGCTAAAAGCTTTTTGGCTTCTTGAGGACGACGTTTACTAAAGGCTATTCCAGCTAGATTTAATTTAGCCATAGCTAAATCATGATCCATAGACAACCCAAGATTCACAGCTTTTTTAAAAAATTTCTCAGAGGTATTCATGTCGGTTTGAGCAAGCATAACACCATGAAGATAATTATAATAACCCTCTTGTTTTTTTACTAAAGCACTTGATGGGTTTTTAATTTTGTTCAACCACTTTTTAGCGCCTTCAAAATCTTGCTTTCTCAATTTTAAAAAGGCAAGTAAAATAAATTCGTTTTTGAAATACAGAAATACAAAAATAAGTGATAACAATATGTACATGATACCATTGCCAATATAGCCTTCAATAAATTGGTATATAGCATAGGCTATAATTAAAAATGCGATAACTAGTTTTATGTTTTTATTGAACATTTTTTGAATTTAAAATTTAGGCTGCAAAGTTAATAAAAACAATTGTAAATATTTTTAAATTTAGGTTTGGCAAACTAAAAACTCTTTGTATATTTGCACGCAGTTTTAAGAACAGCTTAAAACGCTTAAAAACGATAACAAGATTTTAAAAATATAAGACAATGCCTAAAAGAACGTTTCAACCGTCTAAAAGAAAAAGAAGAAATAAACACGGTTTTAGAGAAAGAATGGCTTCTGTAAATGGAAGAAAAGTTTTAGCACGTAGAAGAGCTAAGGGAAGAAAGAAATTGTCTGTATCATCTGAAACTAGACATAAAAAATAATGATTAACAATTGTTAATATTTTAAAGGTGTTACTTAGGTGTAACACCTTTTTTTGTACCTATTTGTTACCTATTTTTGCAACCATAAAAAAAAACAAACATGCCTAAAAACGACACATTAAAATCTATTCTTATTATAGGCTCAGGACCGATTGTGATTGGTCAAGCCTGTGAATTTGATTATTCTGGAACACAAGCTTTACGTTCTCTTCGTGAAGATGGAATTGAAACCATTCTTATCAATTCTAATCCAGCTACAATTATGACAGATCCTACCATGGCTGACCATGTTTATCTGTTGCCATTAACCACGAAGTCCATTATCAAAATCTTAAAAGAGCATCCTCAAATTGATGCTGTTTTACCAACAATGGGTGGTCAAACGGCTTTAAATCTTTGTATTGAAGCAGATGAAAAAGGAATATGGGAAGATTTTGATGTTGATATTATTGGTGTCGATATTGACGCGATTAATATTACTGAAGATAGAGAGCAGTTTAGAGAATTGATGCTTAAGATTGGTGTTGGTATGGCACCACAAGCAACTGCAAATTCTTATCTAAAAGGGAAAGAAATTGCTCAGGAATTTGGTTTCCCATTGGTAATTAGAGCAAGTTACACTTTAGGTGGAGCAGGAGCTTCGTTTGTTTATAAAGAAGAAGAATTTGATGAATTATTAACTCGTGGATTAGAAACATCTCCAATTCATGAGGTTATGATTGATAAAGCATTAATAGGCTGGAAAGAATACGAATTAGAGCTATTGAGAGATAAAAATGATAACGTTGTTATTATTTGTACCATAGAAAATATGGATCCTATGGGAATCCATACTGGAGATTCTATTACAGTTGCTCCAGCAATGACACTCTCTGACAAGACTTTCCAAAAAATGCGTGATATGGCAATTCATATGATGCGAAGTATTGGTGATTTTGCAGGAGGATGTAATGTGCAATTTGCAGTAAGTCCTGATGAAAATGAAGACATTATTGCTATTGAAATTAATCCTCGTGTATCTCGTTCTTCAGCTTTAGCTAGTAAAGCAACGGGTTATCCAATTGCAAAAGTAGCAGCAAAATTAGCTACTGGTTATACTTTAGATGAATTAAGTAATCAAATTACAGGATCTACTTCAGCGCTATTCGAACCGACTTTAGATTACGTTGTTGTTAAGATTCCACGTTGGAATTTTGATAAATTCGAAGGATCAGATAGACGATTAGGACTTCAAATGAAAGCTGTTGGTGAAGTTATGGCCATTGGTCGATCATTTCAGGAAGCACTTCATAAAGCAACTCAATCTTTAGAGATTAAGCGTAATGGATTAGGTGCTGATGGAAAAGGTTATAAAGATTATCAACAAATTATCGACAAGTTAACCTATGCAAGTTGGGATCGAGTCTTCGCTATATATGATGCCATTCAAATGGGAATCCCATTAAGTAGAATCCATGAAATTACTAAAATTGATATGTGGTTCTTAAAGCAATATGAAGAATTACATGAACTTGAAAAGGAAATTTCTAAATTCACAATTGATACTATTGAGCGTGAGTTGTTATTAGAGGCGAAGCAAAAAGGTTATGGAGATCGTCAAATAGCTCATATGCTCAAATGTTTAGAAAGCCAAGTCTATAACAAGCGTGATGAATTTAAAATTAACCGTGTATACAAATTAGTAGATACTTGTGCTGCGGAATTTAAAGCACAAACACCTTATTACTATTCTACTTTTGAAAATGAATTAGAAACGGCTAATGGTGAAAAATATTCAGCAAATGAGAGTGTTGTCTCAGATAAAAAGAAAATAATTGTTTTAGGTTCTGGACCTAATAGAATCGGACAAGGAATTGAGTTCGATTACTGCTGTGTTCATGGTGTTTTAGCAAGTGCTGAATGTGGATACGAAACGATAATGATTAATTGTAATCCAGAAACAGTTTCGACTGATTTTGATATTGCAGATAAATTATATTTTGAACCTGTTTTTTGGGAACATATCTACGATATTATTCGTCATGAAAAACCAGAAGGAGTCATTGTTCAATTAGGTGGACAAACGGCTTTAAAATTAGCTGAAAAATTAGATCGCTATGGGATAAAGATTATTGGCACAACTTATCAATCTCTAGATTTAGCTGAAGATAGAGGGTTATTCTCTAATCTTTTGAAAGAGAATAATATTCCATATCCTCAATTTGATATAGCAACAACTGCAGATGAAGCTGCTGCAATTGCTGATGTTTTAGATTTCCCAATTTTAGTGAGACCTTCTTATGTTCTTGGAGGTCAAGGCATGAAAATTGTAATCAATAAAGAAGAACTTGAAGAACATGTTGTTGATTTACTACGTAGAATGCCAGGAAATCAATTATTATTAGATCATTATCTTGATGGTGCCATTGAAGCTGAAGCAGATGCTATTTGTGATGGTGAGAATGTCTATATCATTGGTATTATGGAACATATTGAACCTTGTGGTATTCACTCAGGTGACAGTAATGCAACTTTACCACCTTTCAACTTAGGTGAATTTGTAATGCAACAAATAAAAGATCACACAAAAAAGATAGCCTTAGCATTAAATACCGTTGGTTTAATTAATATTCAATTTGCAATTAAAGATGATAAAGTATACATCATTGAAGCGAATCCAAGAGCATCTCGTACTGTTCCTTTTATAGCGAAAGCATATGGCGAGCCTTATGTAAACTATGCAACTAAAGTAATGCTAGGGGAAAAGAAAGTCACTGATTTTGATTTCAAGCCTAAATTGGAAGGTTATGCGATTAAACAACCTGTATTCTCGTTTAATAAATTCCCTAATGTTAATAAAAAATTAGGCCCTGAAATGAAGAGTACAGGCGAAAGTATTTTGTTTATTGATAGTTTAAAAGATGATGAATTTTACAATTTGTATTCAAGACGTAAAATGTATTTAAGTAAATAATCTATCTTTTTTCGATGAACGGTAAGGTGTATTTGTCACAAAATTAGTACTTTAGCCCTCTGTTACTTAAACCTATTATGTTGAACCCAATGAAAATAAGTTTATACTTCTTTTTTATGATGTCATTTTTGTCCTACGGACAAGAGAATATCTTTGATATAGCTCGTTCAGGATCAATTGAAGACGTTAAGAAGTTAATGACTATTAATTCTGATACAATCAATATTGCTGATAGTAATGGTCATTTACCTTTAACTTTAGCGTGTTACAGAGGCAACACAGATGTTGCAGTTTTTCTGGCATCTAAAGTGAAAAACATAGATGGTATAAGTGATTACGGAACACCTTTAATGGCTGCAGTTTATAAGAACAGAACAGAAATAGTTGAGCATTTAATTAAACAGAATGCAAATGTAAATTTTGCAGATACAAACGGAACCACAGCATTACATTATGCTATTTTTTTGAAAAATGAATCTATAATAAAGCTATTAGTTGATGCTAATGCCGATGTTACTTTTAAAGACAATAGAGGTAATAATGCTATAAATTACGCAGCTATGACACAAAATGAATCCATAATTAAGCTTATCAATAAAAATTAATTATATGAAAAAAATTACTTTAGCCTTAATTGGTATATTTTACTTCAATACAGTTTTCGGACAAACCTTTACCACAGGTATGATTCAATTATCTAATACTTCTGGATTAGAGTATTCTGCACAGATTGATGTCAACTCAAGCACAGTTACTTTAACTATGGTTGGACCAGAAAATAGATGGTTAGGTTTAGGATTTGGAGTGCAGAGTATGACTTCTGGTGGAGATGTTGTTATTTATTTGGAATATGAAGATCCTGAAAGCCCAGGAACAACTGTAACAGAGCTTACAGATAGGTTTTTTGGTTTTGATGCACAAGAGCCAGGACAAGATGCTACAGGTATCAATCCCACTGAAGATGCTGATGGTCAACGAGATTGGTCAATTTCATCCAATACTGTAAATTCAGGAGTTAGAACTCTTGTAGCTACAAGAGATGCTAATACAGGAAATCCTCGTGACTATGTGTTTTCTGCATCTGCAACATCTATAGAATTAGTTTGGGCTAGAGCTCGTTTTGTTGGTTTTGATTTAGAATGGCATGGCCCTGAAAATCGAGGAGCTACAATGCAAGGATTAACATTGAGCGAAAAAGAATTTATCGCTAGCGATTTTAGCATTACTCCAAATCCTTCAGAAACACATTTTAATATTAATTTACAAATATATTCTGAGAATTCAACAGTAAAAGTTTACGATGTTCTTGGAAAACAAATATACACAGGAGCATTAAATTCTTTATCAACTATGGTAGATGTTTCTAATTGGAATAATGGAGTGTATTTAGTTAGAGTTTCTACAGAAAATACAACTCAGACCAAACGATTTGTAAAACAATAGTATATTTTGAGTTATATGATTTTTAAGCCGTACAATTTAAATTGTACGGCTTTTCAGTTTTAGAAATTAAATGTGAACAGAAAATGCGCTATATTTGATATGAATTATTATATCATACTATGAATAGAACTTTACTTATACTTTTTTTATCACTAATTCCATTTGTTTTATTTGCTCAAGTAGGAGCCAATCAAGTTGATGATTTTGAAGATAATACCACACAAAATTGGACTGTAGGGAATTCAGCAGTTGCGGCTAACTTAATTAGTACTCCTGCAAGTGGAGGTCCTAATGGAGTTGATGATGGTTATTTTAGTTATGTTACAACTGGAAATGCTAATGGAGCAGGAAGTAGAATGATTGTATTTTCAAGAAATGAGCAATGGTCTGGTGATTTTGTTGAACAAGATGTTTTAGCTATTAAAATGAATGTTCGAGCAACAACAGGAGATCTCACTTTAAGATTGGGTTTTAGTAATGAGCCTACTACTTCAGTAGGCACTCAAATAGTAACTACTACGCCAGTTGTTATTGCTGCTGGTTCAGGTTGGCAATCTGTAACAATTCCAATACAGCCTTCTGATTTTACTACCATATCTGGTGGTACTGGTTTAACACCTGCACAAGTTTTAGCAGATGTCTTTGAAATGAGGATATTAAGTACAACAACAACAAATCCAGTGTTATTTTGGCTTGGGGAAACTGGAGCGAGGCGAATGGATTTAGATGGTATTACTGCTTCTACAACATTGAATACAAATGAAGTTATAAGTACAGATGAATTTTTGATTTCACCAAACCCAGCAATATCAAGTCTAAATGTGCATTTGTCTCAAGATTCTAAAAATGCTATAATTTCTGTATATGATGTATTAGGAAAACGAGTTTATACAAGCCAAGAGGATGCTTTAAATACATCAATTGATGTTTCTAAATGGAATAGTGGTGTCTATCTTGTAAGAATTTCAACTGAAAACACAACACAAACTAAACGTTTTGTGAAACAATAAGTATATTATATATAAATATAAAAAAAGTCGCCAATATATGTTGGTGGCTTTTTTTTTACTTCTCAGGAAGTTCTATCTTAATTCTATAGGACTTTAAATACTCCAAATAATCTGTAGGAGAAAAATCTTCACTATTAAATTCAGCTTGTCTTGAAATTTTAGTTTTCTTTCGTTTAAGAGCTTTTAAGAAACGTTTTATTTCTGTTTTGTCATTTATTATCAAACCGGGAACTTCTACAGATTTACCAAGTTTATTCTTGGCTACCATAGTGAAATAAGAAGAGTTACAATGTCTAACTGTTCCGGTAGTAATATTTTCAGATTCAACACGAATACCTACAACCATTGATGTTTTTCCAACGTAATTGATTGACGCTTTCATAGTTACCAATTCGCCAACTTCGATTGGGTTCAAAAAATCAACAGTATCAACAGAAGCAGTTACGCAGTATGCTTCTGAGTGCTTTGAAGCACAAGCAAATGCAATCTGATCCATCAAATTTAAAATGTAACCACCATGTATTTTTCCACTAAAATTTGAATGTGAAGGTTGCATTAATTGAGAAATACTAATTCTTGAAGAATCTATAGTTTTATAATTCATAATCATTATTATTCATCATCCTCTTGAGCACGTTTCAATATGGTCTCAGGTAGTGATTTTTTAGCTTTAGCACCTAATTTTTTAAGTTTCTCAACACTAGTAATTAGATTACCACGTCCATCAACTAATTTATTCATGGCAGAAGAATAGTCTTTTTTAGCATCGTCTATTCGTTTTCCTACTCCAGTTAGATCTTTCACTAAACCTTCAAATTTATCATACAGAGAGCCAGCTTGTCTAGCAATTTCAATGGCATTTCGTTGCTGTTTTTCATTATTCCACATGGTGTCAATAGTACGAAGGGTTGCCAAAAGGGTAGAAGGCGTAACGATAACAATGTTTTGTTCAAATGCTTTATTATATAGTGAGTTGTCTTCGTTTATTGCAATTGCAAAAGCAGGTTCAATAGGTATAAATAATAAGACAAAATCTGGAGATTCAATATCATACAAATCTTGATAATTTTTTTCAGATAGCTGATCAACATGCTTTTTTATAGAATTGATATGTGCTTTTAAATAGATATTTCTTTCATCATCTTCTGTATTTACATAGCGCTCATAATCTGTTAAAGACACCTTGCTATCAATAATCATTTTTTTGTTATCTGGAAGATATAAAACAACATCAGGCAATACTCGTGTACCGTCAGGTAAATTAAAACTTTGCTGAACGAAATATTCGCGATCTTTTTCTAGTCCAGATTTTTCAAGGACACGCTCTAATACCAATTCGCCCCAATTTCCTTGCATTTTACTATCTCCTTTAAGAGCTTTAGTTAGGTTTGTAGCCTCTTTAGTCATTTGCTGATTAAGGTCTTTTAAACCTTTCAATTGTTCTTCAAGAGCTGAATGCATTTTAACACTCCTTATCTGAGTGTCTTCCACTTTTTTCTCAAATCCTTGAATTTTTTCCTGCAATGGGTTTAAAATATTTTTAATATTTTCTTTATTCTGAAGTGTGAATTTTTCAGATTTTTCATCTAGAATTTTAGTCGCTAGAAGCTCAAAGTCTTTTCTTAGTTGCGCTTGTCTTTCTTCTAATTCTTCATCACGCTTTAAATTTTGATCTTGAAGATTTTTGTATTCTGTAGTTCTTCTAGTTAACTCTGTACTTATGGTTTCTTTATCACGTCTTATCGCTTCCCGTTCAGTCTCTAATTTTGAAAGCTGTTGTTTTAAATCTACAATAGTTGAAGTCATCTGATTTTGACGTTCTTCTAAAGTGCTTTGTTCGCTTTTACTTTTTAGTTTAATAAAAAGCATACCTAAATAAGCGCCAATAGCTGTAGAGATAAGAATTGATAGAATGAGAATTATACTGTCGTTCATGATGTTATTTGTCTAGTGTTGTAAAAGTAACAAATTATAAGGATTGGATTTTAAGACTCAGATTCTTTTTTAACATTTGAAAAATCATATTTTTTTATTGTTTGTTGTAGTATTTTCCAATGATTTCGTAATTGTCTTTTTATTTCTGGAGCTTCTAAATCATCTGAAGCTCTGTATGCATATCTTAAA
>NZ_JBGCCX010000171.1:0-13828 GCF_045105015.1 Psychroserpens sp. | reverse complement strand
TAATAGCTAGTTCAAATTTTAAAAATTGAGATTCATTCACACTGAAAATAACTCCTCTATCTTAAATTGGAATAGACTCTATTTTTTTTATTTTATTGTAAAAAAAAAGGGAAGCACTTAGCTTCCCTTTTTCAATTAGATTCCACTTATAAAACTACCGTAGGGATCTTTAAATTGAATCCCTTCAGTAAATCGGTATTTACTTAGTTGTTTATATTCTACCAGAGCCCAAAGCACAAATTCTTTAACGAAATAACTATCTTCTTTACTAATATTTGGTTGATACTCCCCTAGTAAATCATCCAATGGTGATATAGCATCGAGTAAACTCTTATATTCCTTATCTCGTATATCGTCTAAGATTTCAAAACCATCTTTCTGATTAAAAAACCAAGATATAATATCATCATAAGGGGTTTCTTCAGTTTCCTTTTTCAACTTTTCTATCTTCGGAAAGAATTCTGGAAACAAACTCTTAACTGCTTCACCAATTAAATTGTAAGCGACAACCGCTGCTCCTTCTTGTTCGCCTTCATACACCAATTCAACCTTTCCCGTAATTGCAGGAATAATTCCAACAAAATCACTTAATCGCAACATTGTTTGTTCATCACCAGCAAGCAAAGCTCTACGTTCTGCTGTACTTAACAGATTTTCTAAAGCCGTTATACTGAGCCTAGCACTAACTCCGCTTTTTGCATCAATATATTCACTTTCGCGAGCTTCAAACACAATTTGCTCTAGTAAATCTCTGGCTAAATCTGGAACAACAACGGTATCTTTTTGGCCTTCAACTACTTTTGCTTCTTGTTCTGTAATTAAACGTGCTGTTTCAATATCGACTGGATAATGTGTTAAAATCTGACTTCCGATTCTATCTTTTAAAGGTGTAACAATACTTCCTCTGTTGGTGTAATCTTCAGGATTTGCGGTAAACAGAAATTGAACATCTAAGGGCAATCGTAATTTAAAGCCTCTAATTTGAATGTCTCCTTCTTGCAAAATATTAAATAGTGCTACTTGAATTCTTGCTTGTAAATCTGGCAACTCATTAATCACGAAAATACACCTGTTTGCCCTTGGAATCATTCCGTAGTGGATAACGCGATCATCTGCATAACTCAGTTTTAAATTGGCAGCTTTAATTGGATCAACGTCACCAATTAAATCAGCAACAGTCACATCTGGAGTTGCTAATTTTTCAGCAAAACGATCACTTCTATGCAACCAAGCTATTGGTGTATCATCTCCTTTTTCTGAAATCATTTCATTAGCAAAACGAGAAATAGGATTGAGAGGGTCGTCGTTAATTTCTGAACCATCCACAAATGGGATATATTCATCTAATAGATTAAGCATCAAACGTGCTAGACGTGTTTTTGCCTGACCTCGAAGTCCGAGTAAATTGATATTATGCCTCGATAATATTGCACGCTCTAGTTCTGGGATTACAGTGTTTTCATAACCATGTACGCCTTCAAAAGCTGTTTCCTTATTTTTAATTTTCTGAATGAGGTTATCTCTTAATTCGTCTTTTATAGATTTCGACTGATATCCTGCTTTTTTTAAATCGCCTAAAGTATTTATAGTTTCTATTTTCATATTATCCTTTAATTCTTTTTTTTCTGTTTGTTTCATAATCTTCAAAAATCATTTCACCTAATCCTTTTAAGCCAGTGTAAAAAGCTTTTCCTTGATTAGCTCTTGTAAATTCTTGAACAAATTGCATCAAATATTGATCTTGAGCAATCATAAATGTAGTAATAGGAATGTGTAATTTTCTGGCTTGTTGAGCCATTGCATAACACTTGTTTGTGATGTACGGATTCAAACCATTACTATCCTTGTAGTATTGTCCGTCAGGTAATCGTAAACAACTAGGCTTACCATCGGTAATCATAAAAATCTGCTTATTGGTGTTTCGCTTTCTACGAAGTAAATCCATTGCCAATTGCAAACCAGCAACTGTATTGGTGTGATAAGGACCAACCTTTAGATATGGTAAATCCTTAATTTCAATCTGCCACGAATCATTTCCAAAGACAATAATATCTAACGTATCTTTTGGATACCGTGTAGTAATTAATTCTGCCAAAGCCATTGCAACGCGTTTCGCTGGTGTGATTCGATCTTCACCATATAGAATCATACTATGACTAATATCAATCATCAGAACTGTACTCATTTGAGATTTATGTAGCGTCTCTTCAACAACCAAATCATCTTCTGTGATATTAAAATCTCCAATTCCATGGTTTATTTGAGCATTTCGCAAACTTTCGGTAATAGATACTTTATCTAAAGCATCACCAAACTGGTAATTTCTAAAATCACCTGTATGTTCATCTCCAATTCCTGGGCTTTTACTTTTATGGTTTCCTTGTCCACTTCGTTTTATCTTTCCAAAAATATGATCTAAAGCTTGTTGACGAATAGCGCGTTCTGTTTTGGCAGTAATTGCCATTCCTCCTTTCCCATCTGGATCGATTTCTTCTTTAATGTATCCTTTCTTTTTAAGGTCTTCAATAAAATCATCAATGGTATATTCGGCAGTTGTTATCTCATATTCCTTGTCTAATTCGCGAAGCCAAGCAATAGCCTCATCAAAATCTCCTGAAGTATGAGTTATCAGTTCTTTAAAAATCTCAAAGAGTGTTTCAAAAGGTGATTTGTTAGGAGCTTCGTAAGGTTTAAAAACGAATCCTTTCTTAAAATCTGATTTGTGTTTCATAGCAGCATAAAAATACTGCTTTTAAAACTGAAAAATATTAAAGGAATTATAAATAATGTGAGTATTTCAAATTTTCATATCCGACAATTATATCCTAATTAAATATTTTTTAGATATTTGTAAAAAAGTATAAGTGTATGTTTTCTAAAGCTTGTGAATACGGAATAAGAGCATCAATATTTATTGCAAAAAATTCGTATGAAGGCAGACGCGTAAGTCCTAAAGAAATTTCTACAGAGATTGATTCTCCTCAAGCTTTTACATCTAAAATTTTACAAGATTTGGTAAGACATAATGTTATAAAATCTGTTCAAGGCGCTTATGGCGGTTTTGAAATTGATAAAAACGACATTTCTACCATTAAGCTATCTCAAATAGTTGAAGCTATAGATGGTACTAGCGTTTATTCAAGTTGTGGCTTAGGTTTGAAAGAATGCAACGAAGACCATCCTTGTCCTATGCATGATAAATTTAAATCTATACGAAATGATTTAAGAGACATGCTAGAAACCACTAGTTTAGATGAATTGGCAAAAGGCTTAAAAAAAGGAGACGCTTTTTTAAAAATTTAATACGTTTTACTATAACTGAAAATGTTGAAAATAGGCAGTTATTAAATGCTCTAATCGATCTAATGCAATTTTTGATTTTGTTGGATTACTTTGTTCTTTTAATATTGAAATTTCATCTAACATTGGCACCAGAACGACATGTAATTGATCATGCGGCTCCCCTTTCATATTACAATTCTTTATAATAGAACTGGTTTGCTTAGAAAGGTCTTCCCCTAACTTTTTATAATCAGTATTACTATCAGAACTAAAAGCACTTATAATAGCATCCATTTGCTTTACACCTTCATGAGTTTCTTTATTAACAATCCATTTTCCACCGTCATTTAATACCAAATCATCAAGAATTATTACAGATTGAGATTCCGATGTGTTTTTATCATCCTTACAATTGAACAACATGAGTGATAAAATCAATAAAAGGATTAACGAAAATTTAGTTTTCATAATTAAAAATCTTTTTTGTTGGAAATAAATATAATTCTTAAGATTGGAAATATCGTCCATAAACTTAAGGTTAAAAAGGAGACCATTAGACCAAAATTAGTTCCGAAAAATTGCTTAAAAACGGCTCCAGTGTAACCTAATAATGCGGAAATATCCAGCTTTAAAAGAATTAATGTTCTTGATAAATCTATTGGATTGAGCATAGTTCCTATTAATGACAATTTATCTAAAGGATAATCCTCAAACATAATTAACGTCATTAAAAATAAACCATCATAAATGATTGCTAAAAATAACCATAATAGAATTGCATAACCAAAGCCTTTAATCTTATTCTCATTAGACATTGCAATATTAAATGCTAAAGCCGTAAAAATTAAGGTAAGAAATGCTCCTGTAATAAGTAGTAATGAGAAATCCCATATTGCACTACTCTCAAACAAACCATAAAACACAAAAGGAATTCCTAATCCGAGAACTAAACTAATAGAAAGTGATAAAGCCACGCCCAAATACTGTCCGAGAAAAATAGAAGATCGTTTTAAAGGTTGTGCCAAGAGGAGTTCTGTGAATTCTTTTGAATTATAATAATACATGACGCCAAAAATGGTTCCTATTAAGGGGACAAGAACAATAATTACATTCATTAGGGTAATCACTGCTTTTGATAAGTCATTATTTAAGAATAATAACACAACACCTAGCAATAAATAGAATACGAAATAGACGTAACTCCAGCGGCTTCGTATCAAATCAAAAAAACTATATTTTAATATTTTAAGCATGATTATTAGTTAAAATGGACGCAATAGCATGTTCAAAATCAGGCTGATTGGTCTTGGTTTTTAATTCTGATATTGAGCCTCTGAAATAAATTTTACCTTCTAGTAAAAAGACAATCTCATCTGAAACTTCTTCTACAAAACTCATAATATGAGAGGTAATTAAAATGGTCTTACCTTTGGCTTTTTCAGCTTGAATTAAATCTTTTAAACGTATTAATGAAATTGGATCTAAACCTGTGGTTGGTTCATCTAAAATAATAAGCGGACTATCAAACATAAACGTGAGAACGATATTCACTTTTTGCTTTGTTCCTCCGGAAAGTGTTCCTAATTTTTTGTCTAAAAAAGGGTTCAGCTTAAACAGTTCTATTAAGCGTTGGTCTTCATCTGTAGGTTTACGCAAATCCTTAATCATTGTAATTAATTCTTCTACCCGTAAATTACTCGGAAAGTTGGCTATTTGCGGTAAGTAATCAATTTTATGTCGATACTCTGAGGTCTTTTTAATGCTTTCGCCAAGCACAGAAATTTCACCTTTATTTGGAATAACCATTCCTAAAATAGACTTAATTAAGGTTGTTTTTCCCGATCCATTAGGACCAAGTACAGCAAAAATTCCACCATCTTTTATGGTCAAGTCTACACCTTTAAGCACTTCATTCTTGGAAAATTTTTTATGAAGGTTTTCTATGGTTACCATTTTATTCTTTTTGTTTTTGGGTTATTATCCAACAAATTATCTGGTGTAAACACTGGTGATACTTTTTCGGAAAAATCAATAATATCAATAAACATACTTCGAAGTAAAATAATGGTTTCAGGAGTGCGATTAACAATGTATGAAAACAATTTTACAGGTCTAAAAGGTACATCTCCAATTCCATCTTTGTCCAAATCATAGCCAGTGTAATTGCTCCAGTAATTTCTATCAAAACTATTATCATTGATTTTACTATTATACGCTACATCAAAGGAATTGTATAAAAAATTATTTTCAGTAAACGTATTATTATAACAAGCGCCATTTACTTTGACTGCCCAACCATTGGAAACGAAGTCATTGTGTTTGTAGATTATTCTGTTAGAACCTTCAACATTAATTCCAATGGTGTTTTGCTCAAAAACATTACCCATAATTTCGGCATCATTAATCTCTTTTAACAGCATGCCATAGGACGCTGTTCCCCAATTCTCTTTGAAGATATTATTGTACATTTTAATTCTTTTAGAAAACATAACAGCTACTCCTGCTCCATTATCAGAAAATTCATTATCCTGATAGATATCATCATTCGAAAACATAAAGTGCAAACCATAACGCACATTTAAAGCGCTTACATTGTTTTTAATGGTGCAAAAATCTGAAAACTCTAAATAAATACCATCTCTAACATGTTGAACAAAATTATGTTCAATTTCTACATTCCGACTATACCATAATTGAATACCATTACCAGAGTTATACTCTTCAACTGCGTCTCCAATAATCTTATTATGAAATACTTTTCCATCTCTTGATTTTTCAATATAGATACCGAAAAATAATTTTTCTAAGACTAAATTTTGAATGAGAAAATTTTTACTTTTTCTAACACGAATGGCTGCATAATCTTCAGTATAACTAGAGCCTACATTTATAATGAATAGTCCGTCTACTGTGACATTATCTGAGATTATTGTCATTATTTCTCCCTTAAATTCACCGTCAATTACAGGATACTTTTTACCAATAATAGTCAAAGGTTTATCAACTAGAATATCATGTTCTTTGTAAACACCTTTTTTAACGACTATAGTATCAAAATCTTTAGCTATACTAATCGCTTCCTTTAATGTTGAAATCGAGCAAGTGCTGCAAACTTCAATAGTTTGTGCATGCATCATTAATGGCATAAAGCACATGATATAAAACGCAATTATTGTCTTTTTCATTCCTATCTTAATAAAAGAAATTTTGAGTTCTCAGTAGCCTCTACCCAATGCACTTTATCTTTTGGAAAATTAAAAATCTGATGCTTAGTTAACTCATATTCTAAATCGTCAATGAAAAAAGAAATCGTACCTTCTAGCACCAATAAACTGGCATCAGTTGGAGAAGTATGCTTTGGAAAAATAGTGTTTTTTTCTAAACTAATATGAAGAATTTCATGAACATTAACATCTAATATTTTTCTAGCATTTAACCCGTCGTAAGTGGTTAAATTAATAGTATCATTAATTGTATAGGCCATGTTATTGATTTAGATGAGATAATAATTCTTCCCAAGTGTATAGTGTTCCTCCTTTTTGAGCTTGCATTTTTTTTGCATCATCTTGATTTTCAAAAGCTGATAAAAAGGCTCCCATTGGACTAGGAATGTTATTACTAATAAGGAAGGTAGCTTTAGTTGCGTCGATTAGGGCTTCCGGTTTCATGTAGTTATTTGATAAATACAGTGCAATTTCGGAAGTATCAAACTCTTCTATGTAATTGATCATACATTCGGTTGCATCAAACTTGTAAACCTTTCCTTTTTGAGTTATAATTTCAGCTGCATGAACTTTATCTACAATAGTCATTTTACAAAAATGGCATCCATCGCTACCATAGTCTATGGGTTTTGGTGATACATTACAGCTAATAAAGAATAATAGCAATGCAATGATCGAATAGTGTTTTAGTGTTTGCATGTTGTTAGTGTTTTAGTGTTTTGAGCTTGGCTACATATTTAAAGCATTTTTATGTTGCTTTTTTCCTATTAAGTAAGCTATAAATCCTCCTGCTATTCCTAGTGCTAAAAATAAAGCGCCTAGTTGTGGATAAGAGTGTGCTCTAAAATTCAAAATATCTCTACTTCCAAACATTGGTGGCTGAAATCCCATTTGCGTACCATCTGGATTGGTGAATTTCATAATAGCCTTAGGATCGAGGTTATGTCCGTAATCGTGTTCCCATAAATAAAAATCATACATACCTGCAGCACTCATAGCAATCATTAAAATAAACCATCCTAAAAACCATTTATAATTCCCTTTGAATGCAATCAAGAGACCAATTACAGTTGTAATTATAATTCCCAAAGGAAATATCTTAAATTCAGGAATAGCATCTGGTATGTATTTCATGCCAACATAATGATTCATCAAATTAATGTTTTTGATGTCGTGCGGATTAGCATCTGAAAAGTCATTGATATGTATGTACATTCCTAAAGGTGTAGGATACTGTGGAGCTTCTAAAGTTATTTTCCAAAGTGGAAATAAAAATAAGCCTAAGGGTAAAATCGCTGCGAGCAGCATTATGATATTTGACTTTTTCATTGTAACCAATTTAATAATTTCAAAAGTGTTTTAAAAAGAAAGGCGAAAGCGAAACACTAGCTCTCGCCTTTCATATAGGAAAATAAACACTAAAACAAAATTCCCCTAATTTGGTTATTCAAAATCTTCTCCTAAAGACCACTTTAATGGTAAATTAGAATCTGAAGCAGATACTCTAACATATCCTTGCATCTCTTGGTGAAGTGCAGAACAGAAATCGGTACAATAAAAAGGCCATACACCAACTTGTTTTGGTTCCCAAACTGATGTTTTAGTTTGTCCTGGCATAATTAACAATTCTGATGTATTTTGGCCTATCATCGCGAAGCCATGAGGAACATCAAAATCTTGTTCTAGGTTGGTAATGTGGAAATATACTTTATCTCCAACCTTTATACCTTCGATATTATCTGGTGAGAAGTGACTTCTAATTAATGTCATATATACATGAACTTCATTGCCTTTTCTAACAACTCTAGTATCATCATCAGATTTAGCCGCATGAGGATGCTTGTTTGCTTCTAAATCATAGATTTTTTGAGAGCGTTCTTTAATGATATCAGCACGCATAGCTGCTGCGTAATGAGGTTCTCCATGTGTTGGAAAGTCCAAAAGTAATTCCATTTTATCACCAGAAATATCATATAATTGAGCACTATGCTCCAACTCTGGTCCTGTTGGTAAATAACGATCTTTTGTTATTTTATTCATGGCGAACATATATTTACCCTGAGGTTTTCCTGAATTTCCTCCTGGAATGGTTAAGTGACCAACAGAGTAAAAGGTTGGTTGTCTATCTAAAACTTCCCATGTACCTAATTTCCATTTTACAACCTCAGATGAAATAAAGAATGTTGTATAACCATTTCCTTTACCATCAAACTCAGTATGTAATGGTCCTAAACCTGCTTGTTCAACAACACCAGCTAGCACGTCTTCAAAATTCAAAATCGGAATTCCATAAGCGTCTCCAGCAAACTTTTTATTCTTAATCGCATCAATCATTTTAGTAAATGAATGGATGGTTAAATTTGCCGATAACTTACCGTTTCCTACAATATATTCTCCAGAAGGATCTACATCACAACCGTGAGGTGACTTAGGTGTTGGTAATAAATATACAGCTCCAGGAACCTCAGATGGATTAACAACACGAACTTCTTTTATCATAGTAGATGTTGCAGTGTGCGTGCCTTCATCATATACATTATGTGCATAATTTGCTGGCATCATTTTACCACCACCATTATTTACGTATTCTTCAATTTTTTTCCAATTTATAGCTGCAATAAAATCTTTATCATTTTGTGAAGCGTTAACCTCTAAAAGTGAACTCGCCTCTTCCGTATTATAGGTAGAGAAAAAGAACCAACCATGAGAAGCTCCGCGACCTGGATGCGCTAAATCGTAATTAAAACCTGGCATTAGCACTTGAAATTTTATATCCATATGGCCATGTTCTGGCTCAACGCTTATAAAAGACAATGCACCTTGAAAATTACCTTTATATTCGTTAATTGGCATATCACGCTGCGGAATAGGTACTGAAAAACGTGTACCTGCAACAACGTACTCTGTGTTTTCGGTCACGAAAGACGAACTGTGATTACCTGCACTGTTCGGCACTTCTATGATTTCAGTAGTTTCAAATGTTTTTAAGTCAATTTTTGCAATTCTAGGTGTGTTATTTTCATTGATAAAAATAAAACGACCATCAATTTCTCCATTAGTTTGAGATATATCTGGATGGTGTGAATCTCCCCAAGGAATAAACCCGTGAGACGTATTTAGCATAGGTTTCGTTTCTTCAGAATACCCATATCCTGACGTTGGAAATTGTGAGAATACTGGTATTTCTTTAAACATTCGACCAGATGGCAATCCATAAACCGTTAAGTTACCACTATAACCACCAGAAATGAATGCATAATGCGAATCGTGTTCTCCAGGAGCAACGTAAACTTTTTCCGCTACATTACCTGCCAATGCACCAGATTTTCCATCTTTTGATTTTGTGTTATTACAACTGGTGAAAGCTGCAAACACAAATACAAGGGCAAGAGTTAATTTTAATAAATTCTTCATGTTTTCTTATAAATTTAATTAGTGTTTTAATCTTCTGTTGGAGGTAAAAGAACTTTGTCTATGACATGCACAATACCATTACCAGCTTTTACACTTCCTAGTATTTTTGCTCCTCCAATCATAGGTTCTCCATCAATAACTTCTACTTTTACATACTGGTTATTTGCTTGACCTAGTTTTTTGAATTTCTTTAAAAAGTCTTTGGAATAATTTCCAGGTGTCACATGATACTTCAATATGTTTGCTAAAGCATCTTTATTTTCAGGTTTTAACAAGTTTTCAACAGTGCCTTCTGGCAATGCTGCAAAAGCTTCATTGGTAGGTGCAAACACCATTAGTGGTCCTGCATTAACTAATGCGTTTTCTAATTGTGCTGCCTGTACTGCTGCCACTAAAGTTGTATGATCTTTAGAACCAATAGCAATACTCAAAACCGTCGTGCTTCCATCATCTTCAATAAAAGCTTGACCTGTTCTTTCAGTAGTTTGCGTTTCGGTATTTGCTTCCGTAGTTGTCGATGTCGTGTCTTTGTTAGTGTCTTTGCAAGAGCAGAAAAAAGCTGCCATTGCACAGATTAAAATGATTGTTTTGGTTGTTTTCATAATTTGAATTTATAGTGTTCTGAAATATTCTAATACTGATCTTGCCTCTTTCTCGGTAAGATTTTGATTTGCCATTGGAGATCCATTAAATTCCATTAATAATTCTTTAGCTAACGGATCGTTTTTAACCATTCCCTCTGGATCCAGAATCATGTTCATTACCCATTCTGGTGATCTACGTTCAAAAATTCCAGTTGGAGGTGGACCAATAAATTTCTTGTTAGGTCTATGACAAGCTGTACACATTTTCTTAAAAATCTCTTCACCTTCAGTTGCCATTTCTTGATTAATTTCAGCATCAAAGCTCACTGATGTAATTGGTCCAACACCTTTATTACTCAAGTCAACCCTTTTCGACGGAGGAATTGCATCAGATTTGGGAGTTTCAACTTTTACAGGAGCTTCTTTTCTACCATAAGAAATAGGCTCTTTCTTTTTTTCTTCTTTTCCTCCACAACTTAGAAGTAGTGTTACAAAAAATACTGTGATTAGTTTTAGTGTTGTCTTCATGTGTTTATTTATTTTATTCAACAAAATTACTGACATAAAAGAGCAATAAATATGATAATTATCATATTTCGGATAATTTTATCTTATTTAAAATCAGGCTCTTTTTATTATTATTTTTTGTTAAATGTTTTCAAAGATTTACATAGAAAACTTTATCCAAAAATCTTTTGATTATCTTTATGCAACTTTAAAAAACGCTAATTAATTACACATGAAAAAAGCACTGCTCTTTCTGATGCTTATGGCATCATTTTCTATTTTCGGACAAGATATTTCGATGGATTTACTCAAAAACATGCAACCTAGAAATATAGGTCCTGGAGGAATGTCTGGTCGCGTTACCTCTATTGATGTTGTTCATAGTAATACAGATGTCATGTATGTTGGAACAGCTTCTGG
The DNA here is from genome assembly GCF_045105015.1 of Psychroserpens sp. Taxonomy (GTDB): domain Bacteria; phylum Bacteroidota; class Bacteroidia; order Flavobacteriales; family Flavobacteriaceae; genus Psychroserpens. The sequence goes on along the minus strand of NZ_JBGCCX010000171.1, from coordinate 2,397 downwards.
TGGTCTTTGGAAATCGACTTCTGGTGGAATCACATGGGAACCAATTTTCGAAAATGAAGCAACTGGTTCTATTGGTGCTGTGGCTGTTCAACAATCCAATCCGAGTGTCATTTGGGCCGGAACTGGTGAAGGAAATCCACGAAATAGTTTAAATGGAGGTTATGGGATTTACAAGTCGTTAGATGCGGGAAAATCTTGGGAATTAATGGGACTTGAAAAAACACGACATATCCATCGTGTGATTATCGATCCTACAAATCCAGATATTGTATATGTTGCAGCCATTGGTTCTCCTTGGGGAATTCATCCAGAGCGTGGCGTTTACAAAACAACAGACGGTGGAATCTCATGGAGAAAAATATTATTCGCTAACAATAAAACTGGAGCTGCAGATCTCATCATGGATCCAACAAATCCAAATAAACTCATTGCAGCCCTTTGGGAACACAAGCGTGATCCTTGGTTTTTCAAATCTGGTGGTGAAGGTTCTGGATTACATATCACTCACGATGGTGGAAATACCTGGAAAAAAGTAACTGAAAAAGAAGGATTTCCAAAAGGTGATTTAGGACGTATTGGTGTTGCAATTGCAGCAAATAAACCAAACATAGTTTACGCGCTTGTTGAAGCAAAAAAGAATGCTCTATACAAAAGTGAAGATGGTGGCTTTAATTGGAAAAAAGTAAATGACAATAGTGGTTCTGGTGGCATTGGAAACCGTCCATTTTATTATTCTGAAATATATGTAGATCCTCAAAATGAAAATAGAGTCTACTCCATTTATACTTACGTAAATGTTTCTGAAGATGGTGGTAAAAGTTTTAAACAACTAATGCCTGCCTATGGCGTAAGTAATGGTGTTCATCCAGATCATCATGCGTGGTGGATTCACCCAAATAATGGAGATTTTATGATAGATGGTAACGATGGTGGTATGAATATCACAAAAGATGGTGGAAAATCTTGGCGTTTTATAGGAAATTTACCTGTCGCACAATTTTATCATATCAATGTAGATAACGACATTCCCTATAATGTTTATGGTGGCATGCAAGACAATGGCTCTTGGAAAGGACCTGCTTATGTATGGCGTGTGCAAGGCATCAGAAACAGTTACTGGCAAGAAATTAGTTTTGGCGACGGATTTGATGTCGTTCCAGATAAAGAAGATTCCCGTTTCGGATGGTCTATGAGTCAACAAGGATACGTAAGTCGCTATGATGCCGAAACAGGAAATAATTATACAGTGAGACCTACACATCCTGATCCGGAAGTTGAATTACGTTTCAATTGGAATTCCGCTATTAATATTGATCCTTTTGATAATAACACCTTATACTTCGGAAGTCAGTTCGTCCATAAATCGACAGATAAAGGACAAACTTGGACTGTCATATCTGAAGATCTTACCACCAATGATCCTGAAAAGTTGAAACAAAATGAAAGTGGTGGATTGACCATGGATGCTACTGGAGCAGAAAACCACTGCTCCATCTTAGTTATCGAACCGTCTCCAGTAGAACGTAATATGTTTTGGGTTGGAACTGATGATGGTCGAGTGCATTACACACAAAATGGTGGACAAAGCTATACTGAGGTTACTAAAAATATTAAAGGATTACCTGCTGGTAGTTGGATTCCTCAAATAAAAGCATCCAATAAACGAAAAGGTGAAGCCTTATTAATAGCAAATGATTATCGACGTTTTAATTATACACCATATGCATATAGAACTACCAATTACGGAAAAACTTGGGAGCGCATTGTAGACGAGAATGATGTTGAAAGTTATACGCTTTCTATAGTTGAAGACCCAATTGAAAAGAACTTATTATTTTTAGGAACAGATGATGGTCTTTACCTTTCTACTGATGCTGGATCAAATTGGACAAAATGGACCCAAGGATTCCCAACAGTCTCTGTTAAAGATTTGGTGATTCATCCGAGAGATCATGATTTAATTATAGGAACTTTTGGCCGTGCGGCTTGGGTTTTAGATGACATTCGACCACTAAGAGCATTAGCCAAAAACACATCCATATTAAACCAGAAACTAGAACTTTTTGAACCTGCAGATGCTTACATAGCCGCTTATCAACAACCAACTGGAAGTCGATTTGGAGCAGATGCCATGTATCATGGTGAAAATAAAGGCTTTGGCGCTCAGTTTGCCTACTACGTTCAAATTGAAGAATCATTAAAAGAGAAAGATACTGAGAAAGACGAAGACGAGGAGACCTCAGACATCGAGAACAATGAAACTAAAGAAACGGAAGTAACTTGGGATTCGTTAACTATGAAATTATACGATGGAGAACGTTTAATTAGGACATTAAAACAGAAAGCTCCAGACTCTACAGGAATCTACAAATGGTCATGGTATATGAATGAAGCTGG
>NZ_JBGCCX010000170.1:0-5563 GCF_045105015.1 Psychroserpens sp. | reverse complement strand
TAGTAGCTCAGTTTTCTGATTTTTTCCATGGTGAAATTTTAAATCAAAAAAAGTACCTACGCGACTTAAGCAAAGGTAATCAGAAAAAAGCAGGAATAGTTGCAGCGCTAATTGGCAACCCTGAAGTTATTATCCTAGATGAACCGTTTGCTAACTTAGACCCAACTACTCAAATTAGACTAAAAGCAATTATTAAAGATCTTGCAGAAAAACAAGGTGTTACAGTGTTGATTTCAAGTCATGACTTACTTCATGTTACAGATGTTTGTGAACGTATTGTAGTTTTAGAAAAAGGAGAAGTAGTAAAAGATTTAGCAACTAGTGCTGCTACCTTAAAAGAGCTAGAAGCTCATTTTGCAGGTTCTGAGCTAGTCTAACACCTTACATAACATCTAAAAAGCACTCATTTTTAGACGATAATTCAAAAAGATGCTTATTTTTACAGCATTATGCCAATTTGATTTTTAAATGTTATAAAAAAATTTGAATTATTTTTTGTGCAGTTTAGGAAAAAAATACAAGCATAGCCGTAGCTACGGTTCTATTTTATGACGAAGAATGGAAAAAAAAGAAACTAATTTTATGCGATATTTGAACATTAAATTGGTATTTTATAATATTTGTAGTCGTTTTTAGTTATACCTTAACCAAATACAACCACGTTGAATACATCGTTTAAAATTATAATTTCTATTTGTTTTGTGGCACTTTTTGTCACAAGTTGTTCTCGTAAAAATAATACGTTTATAAACAGAAATTTCCACGCTTTAGGTACTAAATATAATGTTCTTTACAATGGTTATATCGCTCTTGAAAAAGGTCGAGAAACTATTGATAATGCTGCTACAGATAATTTCTGGGAACTACTTCCTATTGAACGTATGCAGCTTTCTGAAGATGTTTTTTTTCCTGGACAATCGAGAAATCAAGACTTTGAACGTGCTGAAGAAAAAGCTATAAAAGCTGTGCAAAAGCATGGTATGAATATCAAAGGTAAAGAGTACAATCCACAAATAGACGAAGCGTATTTACTCTTAGGTGAAGCACGATATTTTGATCAGCGTTTTATACCTGCACTTGAGGCATTCAACTATATTTTATATAAATACCCAGCAAGTGACAAAATTAATACAGCGAAAGTTTGGAGAGAAAAAACCAACATTCGACTTGAGAATAATGAATTGGCTCTTAAAAATTTGAAGCGTCTTCTAGACCAAGAAGAATTAGAAGATCAAGATTTAGCAGATGCGACAGCTATGATGGCTCAAGCCTATATCAATATTAAAGCAAAAGATAGTGCATTGGCACAACTAAAAGTAGCTGCCAAATTCACAAAAAAGAAACGAGAGGAAGCGAGGTATAATTTTATTATCGGACAGTTATACAATGAATTTGGACATAAAGATAGTGCTAACATCGTGTTCGACAAGATTATCGATATGCATCGAAAAATACCTCGACCTTACTATATCAATGCACATTTAGCCAAAGTAGTAAATTTTGATACTAAAACCGGAAACCTAGTTGAATTTGAAGAATACTTAACTAAATTGGAGGAAAATCGTGAAAACAGACCATTCCTAGATAAAATTTACTATCGTATAGCAGAGTACCACAGAGGAAATGCTTCAGATTCTTTAGCAAAAGTATATTACAACAAATCTTTGCGCACCAATACAGGAGATAAGCAATTAAGGGCATTTGATTATACCACACTTGGTGATATGAATTTTGACGAAGCGAATTATAGAGTAGCAGGAGCTTATTATGATAGTACAATGACCAATCTAAAATTGAACTCAAAGCCTTATAGAGTAATAAAAAAGAAACGAGAGAATTTAGATGATGTTATTCGTTATGAAGATATCGCTCAAGTTAACGACAGTATTTTAAATTTAGTGAGCTTATCTAACTCTGATAGACTGGCAATTTTTACAGAATACACAAATACTCTTAAAGCAAATGCTGAAGAAGAAAAAGCGAGAGCAGAAGCCGCAGAGCGAGTTAATTCTGGGATAGCAACAATTGATAACAAAGTAGGTAAGTCTCAAAGAGCAAACCCGAAGGCTGGTAACGGAAAACAAGAGTTTTATTTTTACAATAAAACAACATTATCGTTTGGTAAAAATGAATTTGTTAAAATTTGGGGAGACCGAGAACTTAAAGACAACTGGAGACTTTCAAGCAGTGCTATTAATAAAGCAAAAGGCCTACAAGGAGGAGCTGTTGATGCACTAGCTTCAGATGATGAATTGTTTAATCCTGAATATTATATTTCTCAAATACCTAAAGATCAAAAAGTAATTGATAGCATTAGTAAAGAGCGTAATTTTGCGTATTATCAATTAGGATCTATTTACAAGGAAAAATTTAAAGAATATGAGTTAGCTCAAGATAAATTAGAGAAATTATTAATCAGCAATCCTGAAGAGCGTTTAATACTTCCTTCAAAATATAATTTATATAAAATTTATGTTGAACTTGGTTTGGATAGTAAAGCTGAAACTATGAAAAATGATGTGATTTCCAATCATCCAGATTCGAGATATGCTCAGATTTTATTGAATCCAACTTCAGAATTCGCCAAAGACGAAAATAGTCCTGAAAGTATTTATGGTAATTTATATGAGCAATTTAATAATCAGAAATACGCTGAGGTGATTTCAGCTGCTGAAGTAAATATCATCAAATTTGAAGGCGATCCCATTGTCCCTAAATTTGAAATTTTAAAAGCGTCTGCAAAAGGACGTTTGTTTGGCTTTGAAGAATATAAAGCAGGTGTAAATTATATCGCTTTAACGTATCCAAATTCTGAAGAAGGAAAACGAGCTGAAACTATTTTGAGCGAAGTTATACCTGTATTAGCAAAAAAAGAATTTGTTAATGATGTTGAAGCCAATCATTTTAATGTACTATATCCTTTTGAAGCAGGTCAAACAGAAGAAATGGATGAGTTTATTAAAAAACTAGATGACGCCGTTTCAAAAGTGACTTATTTTGATTTATCAACTTCAATTGACGTTTATGATGAAAATACAACATTTGTTGTTGTACATGGATTGAAAAGCGCTCAGGGTGCTTCCGGATTTGCTGAAATATTAGAGGAAAACAAGCATAAAATTGTTCGTGATTTTTATTCTATTTCCTCTCCTAATTATGAAATTATTCAAAGACATAAAAATCTAAACGATTACTTAGCCTCTCAATAAAACGTATAAACCGATGTTTTCTTCAGATAAAAAAACAGGAAAAATGGCAACAGAAACAACTTCTCAGCAAAACACGATTGCTAAAGGAACGACTATTACAGGTGATATCATAAGTGATGGTGATTTTAGAATTGAAGGCTCTGTCCAAGGAAATATTAAAACACCAGGAAAAGTTGTAATTGGCAAAACCGGAATTATAAATGGAACACTAAAAAGCGCTAATGCAGATATTGAAGGTAAGTTTACAGGTAAGCTTTTACTGTCTGATACTTTGTCTTTAAAATCTTCTGCACATGTTGAAGGTGAAGTCATTGTAGGTAAATTAGCCGTCGAACCAGGAGCGACATTTAACGCAACTTGCTCAATGAAAGGCGCTTTAAAAGAACTAAATAATGGCGTACGACAAGGACAACAAACAACCATCCAAAGACCATCTCAATCAGGGCAACCAGAAAAGGGTCAGTCCGCTTAAAAACGTTGCAATTCTCTCTGGAATTGGCATAGAAATGGGTGTTATCATATATCTATTTGTTATGCTAGGTAAGTGGCTTGATACTTCATACAATAATAACGGAAAACTTTATATCGTAATTTGTACACTTTTAGGTGTTGGAATTTCTTTATTTGTTGTTGTAAAACAACTAAATAAAATTAAATATTAAATGAAAAATACATTTACCTCATTCATAATAAAAATTAGTAGTGTTTTAGCCCTTGCTTTTGCTATTCATCTTTTTGTGTTAAGCATAAAATCATTGCCTTTATATGACAACAAAATTGTTTTAGCATATATTGTTAATGCTGTATTGGCAATTTCCATTTTTGGTGTATTGTTTAAAATGAAAGACAAATACAAAGAACAATTAGGATTTATGTTTTTAGGAGGTAGTGCACTTAAGTTTGTCGTCTTTTTTATAGTCTTTTACCCAATTTATAAAGCAGACGGAATAATTTCAAAATTAGAATTTGCAGCATTTTTTATCCCTTATTTATTGAGCTTAATTCTCGAAACACTTAGTTTAGCAAAATGGCTTAATAAAATGGAATAAATAGTTTCATTGGCCCTCTAAAATTTACGCCTTAAAATAAAGTTTAAAATTGTTTTTGTTTTTTAAATAAAAACCTACCTTTGCAGCGATTTTTAGGCCACTATTATTTTGAGTGATATGCAAAGAAAAATGACCGTTAAGACAATTACCTTATTACTATGTTTAGTTTCATTCGTTTCGTTTGGTAAAAACGACGATACTGCTAAAGGAGATAAAAAATCTGAAATTAAGGAGTATATTCAACATCACTTGAAAGATTCCTATGACTTCAGCCTTTTTTCTTACACCAACGATGCTGGAGAACATGTATATGTAGGAGCTCCGCTACCAGTTATTCTATGGGATAACGGTTTGAAAGTGTTTTCTTCTTCAAAATTTCATCATGGCGAAACACTTGCCGAGGTTGGTGGTGATTATTATAAATTATATCACAGTAAAATATACAAAACTGATGCTCAAGGCACTATTAATTATGACGAAGAGCACCATCCTACAAACGTAAAGCCATTAGATTTTTCTATAACTAAAAGTGTGGTAATGATTATCATTACCGGTTTGTTAATGTTTTTCTTGTTTAAAGGTTTAGCAAGATCTTATGCTACAAATGGAGGAATTGCAAAAGGGTTTGGACGATTCTTTGAACCAATAGTACTTTACATTAGAGATGATATTGCGATTCCAAATATTGGTGAGAAAAAGTATATGAAATATATGCCATTTTTATTAACGGTATTTTTCTTTATTTGGTTCTTAAACATTTTTGGTTTAACACCTCTAGGAGTAAATGTTACTGGTAATTTAGCTGTTACAGCCTCTTTAGCGATCTTAACATTTTTACTAACAAATTTAACAGGTACTAGCGATTACTGGAAGCATATTTTTGATCCTTTAGGAGATTCTATGCCATGGTATGCTAAAATACCTTTGTATATCATATTAATTCCTATCGAGGTTTTAGGAATTTTTATTAAGCCTTTTTCATTATTAATTCGTCTTTATGCAAACATGCAAGCGGGACACATTGTGTTAATGAGCTTAATTGGTTTAATGTTTATTTTCAAAAGTTGGATTGGAAGTCCATTATCATTTGGTTTGGCTTTCGCAATTTCACTTATTGAAATATTAGTAGCATTGTTACAAGCATATATTTTTACAATGTTATCTGCTTTATATTTTGGTTTTGCTGCAGAAGAGCACGATCATCATGAAGAAGCACACTCTCATTAATTTGAGTTTAATTTGAATGTTTAATTTTTAAATATATTTATTATGGAAATCCCAGTAATGGTAGGTGCAGGTTTAGTT
>NZ_JBGCCX010000169.1:0-23321 GCF_045105015.1 Psychroserpens sp. | reverse complement strand
TTTATGTAAATATAACTTATGCTGTACTTACATATTGTGAATGTTTTTATAAAAAAATGCCTAAACGTGAGTTTAGGCATTACCAATCAAAATAAATGTGCTATTAATCATTGTATAAAAATGATTCAATTATTCTGCTGTTGCTATTTCGAGATTATCTAAAACTAGATTTAGGGTTTTTACAGTAATACTTTACTTGCCATAACAATCAAAGTTACTAGAAGTACAATTCGTTTGATATTTTTCATAATAAGTAGGTTAATAGTGATTTGGAATACTAACTTCTTTATTTTTATCTGAAAAACAAAAGAATTTGCTAAAAAATCGTTGAACAACGTGTTTTTTTAGCATTTAAACGAACAATTATATGAAAATTCTTACAAAACTAGATTTTATCGAATCCTGTATAAGGAATTAAAACTTCTGGAATTTGGATGCCATCTTCGGTTTGGTAATTTTCTAAAATACCAGCAAGAACTCTTGGGAGTGCAAGTGAACTTCCATTTAAAGTATGAGCTAATTCATTTTTTCCATCGCTATTTTTAAAACGAAGTTTTAATCTATTAGCTTGATACGTTTCAAAATTTGATACAGAAGAGATTTCTAACCATCGATCTTGAGCCGTTGAAAAGACTTCAAAATCATAGGTCATTGCAGCAGGAAAACCTGTGTCTCCACCGCATAAACGTAAAATTCTATAAGGTAGCTTTAATTCACGTAATATTTCTTTTACATGTTCAACCATGCCTTCAAAAGCTTTGTATGAATTATCTGGATGCTCAACACGAATAATTTCGACTTTGTCAAATTGATGCAGTCGGTTAAGGCCTCTTACATGTGCACCATAACTACCTGCTTCTCTTCTGAAGCAAGGTGTATAGCCTGTAATTCCAATTGGTAAATCACTTTCAGCTAATAAAACGTCTCTAAAGACATTTGTTCCAGGAACTTCTGCTGTAGGAATAAGATATAAATTATCACGTGAGTCATGATACATCTGACCTTCTTTGTCTGGTAATTGTCCAGTACCATAACACGAAGCTTCATTGACCAAGTGAGGTAATTGGTATTCAGTATAGCCAGCTGCTGTATTTTTATCTAAAAAATAAGCAATCAATGCACGTTGTAATCTTGCTCCTTTACCTTTGTAAACTGGGAATCCAGATCCAGATATTTTGTTACCAAGTTCAAAATCTATAATATCATGTTTTTTCGCTAATTCCCAATGTGGAATTGCCCCTTCATGAAGTTTTGGAATATCACCTTCAGAAAAAATTTCTTCATTGTCTTCTTCTGAATTTCCTTTAGGAACACTTTGGTGTGGAACATTTGGTATTTTATAAAGTAAAACCTTAAGTTCTTCTGCTGTGGCTTCTAATTTACTGCTTAAAGTTGTTTTGTCTTCCTTTAGTTGAATTGTTTTTTCTTTTAAAACATTAGCTTCAGCTGCTTTTCCAGATTTGAACAAATCACCTATTTCTTTTGAAATACTATTAGATTCTGCAAGGGTATTATCTAATTGAGTTTGAAGTCCTCTTCGATTCTCATCTAATGAAATCACCTCTTCTATCATTTGAGTGGCATCAATATTTCGTTTAGCCAATCTTTCTATGACGTCTTCTTTGTGTTCTCTAATAAAAGCAACTTGTAACATGCGGTAAATTTTAAGCCGCAAATTTAATAAATTGTCAGTTATTCTCGTCTAGTTTTGAAGGTAAAATCCAATCTTGATGTTTAAAGGGATGCCAATTCACAGAAGCTAGATCAACTTCTGGATCAATAAGTTGCTGACTTGGTTTACCATTAACACTTACAAAAGCTCTAACATAAACAGCTACATCAATTCCATCTTTGGCGTATTCTTTTTTAAGGCGTTGTGCAAATTGCCAAATAACATCGGGTTTTGAACCTACAGTTTTTTGTTGTTTTTTAGAAAGATAATCACTTAAATTAATTCTTGTCGAATTATTAGTTGCCTTATCAATAACCGAAAATGTTGTCGTGCTATTTTTTGTTCGAAGCATCATTCGCCATGACATTCTGTGGCCTTCCTCTGTCCATAAAACATTATCTTCAATAAAATGATGTCTTAAAGGAAGTGCAATTTGAATAATGAAATAAGCTAGAAAAATAGTTTTAAATATTGAAGCATAACTTGGAGTGTTAATCTCTCTAAGATCATAAAACACTTTTCTTTTTAAGAATATATTTTGAACAAATTTTGGTTCAAAAAAGAATACTGAAAATGCTAATGATAAATACGGAAATATTCCAACTTGAAAAATAAAGGAGTTAAATAAGTGAAAAAAGATAGAAGCAAAAAAGGCATACTTCCGAGTAGGTTTCCATAGTAATAACGGAATTATCAATCCGTCAAATAAAATACCACCATAAGCAATAAAATAATGTATCAAATTAAGCTGAAGAAGATCACCAACTAAAACATAATGTTGTTTGCTTTGCATTAATAATTTAGGAACCGTAAGGTTTATCCAATCTGGATACATTTTAGCAATTGAAGCATAAGTATATAATATAAAAAGTTGAAAAAAGAAATACAATCTGCACCAATTTGGCATCGCATTACTTTTTATACTCGGATTGTGTTTTGCGTCGACAGAAGCATATTTGTGGGCTGGCATTACAGTCATAGCTGCACTTAAAATCATCAGAAAATAATAATGATTATTGTAGGATGATTTTTGCATGAAATATACTCCAGCCCAAAGTACTGTAAAGCTCAACATACTTAATTGATACTTATAACCAATCATGATAAGAATCCCAAGGATTCCCATAATTCCGTAATACACGTACATCCAAGATCCTGGTAAAGGTTGAAGCCAATCAAGACCAATGAAGTTAAATGTAAATTTAGGCTCAATAAGCGTTTTTGTAATCCAACCTGTAACAATTGCACCAAAACTTTCTAAGGCAATTAATGCACCAAAAACCATTCTAAAAACAATTAGAGCGCTGTTGTCGATATGCTTAAACAATAATTTATTCATAGCGTTTTAAAAACTCCAAAGCTTGTTCTTGATCTAATTTAAGCTGTTCTTTTAGGTGTTCAATGGACTCAAATTTACGCTCGCTTCTAAGGCGATTTAAAATTTCTACCTTGAGATTTAAACTGTAAAGATCTTTGTTAAGATTGAAAAAATGAACTTCGATAGATCGGTTTTCTCCATCCACAGTAGGATTAGTACCAATATTCATCATGCCATAAACATTCTTGTTATCTATGGATGACCTGACTATATACACACCATTTTTAGGAATGAGTTTATAATCTTCCTTTATGTGAATATTTGCTGTAGGAAATTCAATTTGTTTACCGATTCCTTTGCCTCTAACAACAATTCCTGAGAAGAAATATGGAGTTCCTAAATAGGAATTAGCGGTTGTTATATCACCTTCAGAAAGTGCATTTCTAATTTTTGTAGAGCTTACGGCAACATCTTTAATATCCTGAGCAGAAATTTCTTCAACTTCAAATCCGAATTCTTTTCCAAAGCGTTTTAAATCTTCGATGTTTGCACTCCTATTTTTTCCAAAATGATGGTCGTAACCAATGATAATGTGCTTGGCATTTAATTCGTCTACCAAAATAGTTTTTACATAATCTCTTGCTGAAAGATTGGCGAAATCAAGGGTGAACGTTTTAACAACTAGTGCTTCAAGGTTTAATTTTGAAAGCAATGTTTTACGTTCATCAATTGTATTTAAGAGTTTAATATTTGTGTCCTTTTGAAGTACCATTCTTGGATGAGGAAAGAATGTTAATACAACAGATTGAAGATTTTTTTTTAAACCTACTTTAGTCAATTGTTCAATAATCTTTTGATGACCAACATGAACACCATCAAATGTGCCAATGGTAATTACTGAAGGGTGCTTAGTATATGATTTTTGATTATCGAAAAGTTTCAAATCTGATTTTTTTTGTAAAAGTAGCCATTATGATAAAACATATAAAATATTGTATAAAGCATTTTTTAACTTTTGAAAGTTTGAGGTTTTCTTTACGACATAATCGGTGTGCCAGAAGCTAAAAACTTGAATTTTTGTTAAAAAAAACATAAAAAATCATATGATTTCATTAGCTTTGGGATCACTATTATCAAAAAATTAGTGATTAAGAAAATTTTAAACTAATACAAACAAAAATGAAGAACTTTACTTTTAAATCAATTTTCACTGTTCTAGCGCTTTTACTTGCTGTGACTGGCTATTCACAAGATCGTACTTGTGGTATGGTCGAGTATATGGAAGAGATGCTCAAAGACCCAGTTTACGCTAAAGAATATGAAGAAAATCAAGCGAGACTTAGAGCTGAGATTAACAGACGATTAAATACAGACTTTAATGCCAGAGGAGGAGCTACAATTCAAATACCTGTTGCTGTACATTTTCCTAATGGAAATACAGGAGATAGAGCTTGTTTAGAAGCTTTAGCGCAAAATCAAATAGATATTTTAAATGCTGATTATACAGCATCTAATTCTGATATTTCTCTTTGGAATGCTGCATCGGCTAGCTATCCTTCATCACTTTCACCTGGATCTGCTAATGTTGAATTTTGTTTAGCGACATCAAATCACCCTGCAGCAGTATCACAATTAATTGAAGGGCAACCTGCTGTAACTATTGGTTATAATTTTGCTAATGGAAGTGGGTTTCCAGAATTTGATGCTAATTTCCAAGGATACATGAACTTTTTAGTTAAACCAATTGGAGGATTGTTAGGATATTCACCTGGAGGAGGTAGTGTAGCTAATGGTGGAGCAGTAGTTCTAAACACCTTTGCTTTCGGTTCAGGCGCAGGATGTCCAGCTTCTGGAGTTGTTCCTGGAGCTCCATACAACCTTGGTAGAACAACTACTCATGAATTAGGACATTTTTTCAGTTTAGATCATCCTTGGGGACCTGGTGCTCCATCTTGTGCTGCTGATGATGGTTTTACCGATACACCTAATACAGGTCAAGAAACTTATGGTTGCCCACCTGCTGGTTCTCAAATGTCTTGTGGGAATGCAGTACTGCATATGAACTATATGGATTACGTGAATGATGCGTGTATGTATATGTTTACACCTCAACAAATGAATCAAGCTGAAGCATACATCACTGCTAATTTAGCACCAGCTTTTAAACCAAATACATGTTTGTCTGCTGACCCAGGATTTACGCTTACAGCTAATAACAGTCCAGTATCAAGTTGCCCAACAACAGATACACAAGCTACTTTCAATTTAACTTATACAACGTTGTTAGACTTTAATGAAACAACTACATTTTCTGCTTCTGGACAACCAGTAGGTTCTACAGTTACTTTTAGTCCAACATCTTTAAATGACGATGGTAGTTTTACAATGACTTTAGGAAATATTGGAGCTACTGCTTTAGGTTCATATACAATTACTGTAACTGGTACATCAAATTCTGTGACAGAAACTGTAGATGTTGTTTTAGATAACAATTGTTCAACAGTGGAGTGTGATGATTATGTTGCTACTGATACACCTATCATTATCTCTGATGGAGCTGGTGGTCAAATGTATACGTCAACAATTACAGTTACTGAAGATTTACCAATCGATGACATAAATGTATCTTTTTCAATAGATCACACTTGGATTCGTGATATCGTTGCTACAATTACAAGTCCGGAAGGAACAGAAGTAGAGCTTACTTCCGTTAATGGAGTTAACGGTCCTGGAGAATATCAAGGTACTATTTTTGACCAAGAGGCAACAACTGCCATAGCAGGAGAAACACCAGCTAACAATATTTTTACAGGATTATATATTCCTGAAGGAGATTTATCTTCAATATATGGAGAGATGTCTGCTGGAGATTGGGTATTAACGATCACTGATAATTTTACTGATGATGGTGGAAACCTAACAAATTTTGAAATCGAGCTTTGTCTTGAGGGTACATTTAGTGTTTCTGAATTTGAATTGGACAATTTTGTAATCTTTCCAAACCCAAATAAAGGTGAGTTCACTATCAAATTAAATTCTAACTCAGGAAATGATATTGAAGTAGATGTTTATGATATTAGAGGTCGAAGAATATTCGAAAACTCTTACACTAATTCATCAGATTTCAGTCAACAAATACAATTAAACAATGTTCAAGCTGGAATGTATTTAGTTACTGTTAACGACGGAAATAATAAAGTTACTAAAAGAATTGTTGTAGAATAATTCAAGTTACATATTTCAAAAAAGAGGCTTTTTAAGCCTCTTTTTTTTACATCTATTTTATATAGATTATCTTTAGGAAATTTTTAAAAAAATACTATGAAAACTAATCTCCACTTAACCAGATTTTTAATTTTATTTTTTGCAACATTTTCTCTTGTTGCTCAAGATAGGGCTTGGGAAGTCTCAGAGTTTCGAAATGGAACAAATAATGTCTCATTAGAGCATTTAGATTCAAAAAATTATTCCGTTTTTCAACTAAATGTTGAAGTGTTAAAACAGCAATTACTTGATGCGCCTCACAGAAATGAATCAAATGGACAGTCAAATACAATTATCAAGTTTCCTAATATCAAAGGAGAGTTAGAGCCATTCAGAATTGTTGAAACTGCAATATTTTCTTCAGAAGAAGGAGCTAATTCACACCCAAATATTAAAACTTATTTAGGCTCAAGAACTGACGGCTCTGGTACTCGTGTAAGATTTAGTGTAACTCCTTTAGGTTTGAATGCAATGATTTCTGAACCAAATAAAAATGTATTCTACATTCAACCTGTTACTAAAATATCTAATGGTCAGTATTTAATTTATAACAGAGATGCACAAATTAATTCTTCTGAGACCTTTGAATGTTTAACGGAAGACTTAGAGGTCTTTTCAAGATCAGCTACACCAGCTTTAGGAAGAGATGCCAACGATCAATTATTAAGAACTTATCGAATGGCAATGTCTACAACATCAGAATATACAGGATTTTGGGATGATGGAAACGCAGGTAATGGTAATCCTCAACAAGACGCATTAGCAGCAATGATATCTACATTAAATAGAACAAATGAGGTGTTTGAAGTTGATATGGCAATCACCTTTTTATTAGTTGATACCGTTGATGATCCTGCAATAGATATCGTGTATTCTGGAACAGATCCTTACGGAGGAAATTTAAATGGAGACTTACAAAGTAATTTGACAGCTACAGTAGGAGAGTCTGATTATGATATAGGACATTTATTGCAATTCGCTGGAAATAATGGAAATGCTGGCTGTATAGGATGTGTTTGTGAAAGTGGAAAAGGAAGTGGGTTTTCTGCACATTCATTTCAGGATAATGATGGTGGACCTTATATGGCAGACTTTTTTGACATTGATTATGTGCCTCATGAAATTGGACATCAAATGGGAGCAAATCATACGTATTCAAATTTTAGTGAAGGAACAGGGGTAAATGCTGAGCCAGGAAGTGGAACAACGATTATGGGTTATTCAGGAATAACTGGTGGAAACGATGTGCAAGATCACAGTGATCCATATTTTCACTATTTTTCTATAAGTCAAATTTTAACGAATGTATCTTCTGCACCCAATAATTGTGCAGCGACTACTAATATTACAAATGCTCCTCCTGTTGCAAATGCTGGTATTGATTATACAATTCCAAATGGAACTGCTTTCATACTAAAAGGAGATGCAACAGATGCAAATGGTTCAGATGTATTAACATATTGTTGGGAACAAATAGATGATGGTGTGACTAATAATAATAATTTTGGACCAACAAAAACTACTGGAGCAGTTTGGAGGTCAAGACCACCAAGTATTACACCAAATAGATATATGCCAATTCTTGAACGTGTTTTAGATGGCGAGCTTACTGAAACAAATCCAGTAGAAACTGTAGATAATACTTCATGGGAAACAGTATCTACCGTCGGAAGAGATTTAAATTTTGCTTTAACTGTAAGAGATCGATCAGAAGCTGGAGGTGTAGGGCAAACACCGCAATCTGATTTTGATACAATGACTGTTACTGTTGATAATGTGAGTGGGCCTTTTATAGTAACTTCTCAAACTACAAATGAAAATTGGGATGCAGGATCAACTCAAACAATTACTTGGGATGTGGCTGGTACAGATACAGGAAACGTAAACACACCAACTGTGAATATATTATTGTCTGTTGATGGAGGTCTAACATTTCCTTTTACATTAGCTTCTGATGTGCCAAATGATGGTTCACAGAGTGTTACTGTGCCAATTACTGGTGGAGGAGATACTTCAATGGCTAGAATTATAGTTGAAGGGAATAACAATATATTTTATGCTGTTAACACTTCTAATTTTAGTATTTCAGAATCAGAATTTGTTATTGCAGTTGATAATACAGAATTAGATATTTGTCAACCAAATAACCCTGTATACAATTTTACCTATAATACATTCCTAGGGTTTAGTGGAACAACAAATTTTTCGGTAACAGGATTGCCAGTAGGTACTTCAGCTACAATAAACCCAACTTCTACTACTAACGATACAACAGGTACGATAACTATTAATGGTACAGGAAGCTTAGCTGTTGGAAGTTATGCTTTTGCTTTTGAAGCTGCTTCTGGAGCGATTACACAAAGTATAGATTTAACAATGAATGTTTTTACTAATTCAGTTAATGCGGCAATATTGTCCTCACCTTCAAATGGCGCTGTAGATTTAGGCACTGAACCAGAGTTAATGTGGACTGGAAGTAATAATGCTCAAGATTATCTTGTTGAAATTGCTTCAGATATTAGTTTTACAAATATTGTTGATAGTGCAACTGTACAAACGACATCTTATACTGCAAGTAGTTTGAATACAAGTACATTGTATTATTGGAGAGTTACGGCATCTAATTTATGTGGTACTGCTTCAGCATCTTCAACATTTAGTTTTACAACAGCAAATATTTCATGTAATTTTTTTAGTGCAACAGATTTACCAATTGATATTTTACAAACTGGTAATGGCACAGATACTTATACTTCTGTTATAAATGTTCCTAATGATGCTTTAATTTCTGATGTTAATGTTACTATAAACATTCAACATGATTGGAATAATGATTTAGATATATTTTTAATTAGTCCAACAGGAACAGCTATAGAATTATCAACTGATAACGGGAATGATAATGATACGGATTATGTAGATACTGTTTTTGATCAGGAAGGAACTACGAATATTACAGCTGGTGTTTCTCCATTTACTGGAACTTTTATTCCTGAAGGGAATTTATCTACACTTTATGGTGAAATGTCTGGAGGTGATTGGACTTTGTCTGTCGATGATGATTTTAGTTTTGCAGATGGTGGACAAATTTTAGAATTTACTTTAGAACTCTGTATAGAACAAACCCTTTCAATTGATGAAGAAACTCATAGCCTATCAGATTTTGTAATTTATCCGAATCCGAATAAAGGAACGTTTAATGTTTTAATCAATAATTCTAATTTTGAAGATGTTAATATTTCAGTATTTGATATTAGAGGAAGACAGATTTTTAAGAACATATACGAAAGTTCAACAACGTTTAATCAAACCGTTAATCTTGATAATGCTCAATCTGGTGTGTATCTTGTTACGATAGAAAATGGAAACAATAAAATAACTAAGCGAATTATAATCGACTAGTCGTAAACAGTTATTGTGAAAAATTAAAGAGAGGCTAATTAGCCTCTCTTTTTATTTTCCATTAAACGTATTCATGGTGTTACTAATGCCAGCTGTACCAAAAGATTTTATGAGCTCTATAGATTTATCTAACCGTTCTTTTAATTTATCAGATTCTTCATCTGTCCATTCTCCTAAAACATAATCTACTTGCCTTCCCTTGCTAAATACGTCGCTAATACCAAACCTAAATCTATTGTATTTAGTTGATTGTAGTTTGTCTTGAATATCTTTTAAACCATTGTGACCACCATCACTTCCTTTAGTTTTTAAGCGAAGACTACCAAAAGGAAGATTAAGATCGTCGGTAATGATAAGTAAGTTTTCTAATGGAATTTTCTCTTTAGTTAACCAATAAAGAACAGCTTTTCCGCTTAAATTCATAAATGTACTAGGCTTTAAGAGAATAAAAGTTCTTCCTTTAAATCTATATGTTGTCAGATCACCAAGTTTTTGTGTTTCAAATTTAAGGTCTTCTTTTTCAGCTAAAGCATCTAAAACTTTAAAACCAATATTATGTCTTGTGTTAGCATATTGGCTTCCAATATTACCAAGTCCAACAATGAGAAATTTTTTCATAGGGTCAATCTCTTCGACATTAAAAGATGCCGAATTCCAATTAAATAGATTTTTTATAAACGTCCAGATAACGTAAAGTTTTTGTAAAAATAAAAAAGCATTCTAAATAAATAGAATGCTTTTTGTGTATAAAGAATATGTGTGTTCTATTCTTGACCGTCAGAAGATGCATCTGCTGCTGGAGCATCTCCTCCTTCTGCAGTTGCTTCAGCGCCTTCTTCAAGCTCGTCTTCATCGTCTTCATCATCAATAACTGCAGTTCTAGCTGTTTTAATTTGAACGACTACTGTGTTATCTGAATGTAAGATTGAATATCCTTCACCTTCTAAAGCAGTAACATATAATTTGTTACCAATTTTTAATGGTGTAATGTCAGCTTCTAAGAAATCAGGTAAATTTTTAGGTAAAGCTTTTACTCTTAATTTACGTCTGTTTTTACGTAGTACACCACCATTTAAAACACCTTTAGATGTTCCGATAACATGTACAGGAATATCCATAGCGATTTCTTTGTCTTCAAATAACTGATAAAAATCTACGTGTAAGATTTTATCTGTTACTGGGTGAAATTGAATGTCTTGTAATACTGCATCATAAGTATTACCATTATCTAAAGCAATCACAACTGTATGCGCATTAGGCGTATATACAAGTTTAGAGAATGCTAATTCTGGTGCTGAGAAATGCATGCTATTGTCTCCTCCGTATAATACGCAAGGAACCTGACCAGCATTACGTAAGGCTTTTGTTGCTTTTTTGCCTACGCTTTCTCTTTGAGATCCGTTGATTGTAATTGATTTCATTATTGAAATTTTAATTTAATATTTAGTAAAACCCTCTTTTTGAGGGCTGCAAATTTAGTAATATATATTGGAAAGTACTACCTTTTATAGCAATTTTTAAATGCTACTAATTTGGCAAATAGAATTGCTTCGAAGTTAACTTAGATAAATAAAGTAATATAATCTAGAATTATATTCTATTACATAATGAATTTAGAGCTTATCGATTTGTTATAATGTACATTATGCATCACGTCAGCAAAAAGTTCGGCACAACTTAAAACCTTAATTTTTTTGTTTTGTTGTTTTAAAGGAATCGAATCAGTGACTATCAATTCTTCTAGTTTGGAACCGTCTAATTTTTTATAAGCATCACCAGATAATATTGGATGCGTACAGATTGCTCTTACGCTTAACGCTCCTTTTTCCATCATTAAATCTGCTGCTTTAGTTAATGTTCCGGCTGTATCTACCATATCATCAACTAAGACTACATTTTTTCCGGTAACATCACCAATGAGTTCCATGTGTGAAATTACATTCGCTTTTGCGCGTTGTTTATAACAAATAACCACATCACTTTCTAATGCCTTTGAATATGCGTAAGCTCTTTTTGAACCTCCCATATCTGGAGAAGCGATAGTAAGATTATCTAAATTAAGTTCTTTTAAATAAGGTAAGAATATCGTAGATGCAAACAAATGATCAACAGGCTTTTCGAAAAACCCTTGAATTTGATCTGCGTGTAAATCCATGGTTATAATACGAGTTGCACCAGCTGCTTCTAACATTTTAGCAACGAGTTTTGCAGCAATAGGAACTCTTGGTTTGTCTTTTCTGTCTTGTCTTGCCCAACCAAAATAAGGTAAAACAGCAGTAATATGTCTAGCAGAAGCACGTTTTGCAGCATCAATCATCAATAACATTTCCATTAAGTTTTCTGGACCAGGATGTGTAGATCCAATAATAAATACACGAGTTCCTCTTATAGACTCTTCATAAGATGGTTGAAACTCACCATCACTATAGGTTGATGTAATGACATTGCCTAAGGGCACACCAAAATAATCAGCTATTTTGAATGCGAGTGTTTTACTTTGATTACATGCGAAAATTTTGGCTTCTGTGACTGAATTTGGCATTGGAAAGAGGACTGTTTTGTTGTGTTTTTATCATCTTAATTAACGATGCCCAAATTTATGAATTAATTCCTACTGAAAAAGTATAAAAGCAGTATTTTTAATGGATTGTAATAAATTATTTTATAGTTTTGCAGTCCAAAATTGCTCAAGTGGTGGAATTGGTAGACACGTTGGATTCAAAATCCAATGTCGCAAGACGTGTGGGTTCGATTCCCACCTTGAGTACAAAAAGCTTCTAGATTATTCTTGGAGCTTTTTTTGTTTTTATGCCATTCTCTTAATTACATGCGTTACAATACCCCAAATTTGAAAGTCATTATGCTCTCCAACTAAAATAGGATCGTAAACAGGGTTTTCAGGTTGCAGATAGACACCTTCAGAGGTTACTTTTAAGCGTTTTACAGTAAATTCGCCATCAATAAAACAGACTGCAATTTGATTATGTGTAGGTTCTATACTTTTATCAACAACTAATAAATCACCATCATCTAATCCAGCTCCAATCATAGATTGACCACTAACTCGAGCATAAAATGTGGCTTCTTTATTTTTAACTAGGGTTTTATCTAAGCTGATTTTATTTTCTTTGAAATCATCAGCAGGAGAAGGGAATCCAGCCGAAATACCGGTTTGAGCTAGAACAATGTCTAGAGATTGCGTGTCGTCTGGAGTATAAAACTCTAGCGCATTTTTTGGGGTTAAGAATTTTAAGGACATTTTACTGTAAGTATTTCGTTAATGTTGGTTGTATATTTTGGGGATAATCGTTCTTGACGCATTTTCCAAGTACGTTTCAAATCTTGATTACCTAACTTTATTTTATGAGACTCATATTTTCTGTTAATATAATCAATAGTCTGCATAAGTGGTTTATGTTTTGGGTTTTCCTTTATAAATAAGTTGAGTTGTCGTTCATTTTTAGGTACTAATCCCATTAATATTACACCTGCTTTTTTGTAATGTAAGCCTTTCTTATAAATATCTTTTAAGGCTTCAGTAGCATATTTACTTATAATTAAACTGGAGTCTGTTGGATAAGGTAAATTTATAATAGTACTTATAGATTTATAAGGTTCTCCTATTTTATTGTGTCTGTTATTTTTTATAAAAATATAGATCATATTGCAACAAGAGTGTTGCTTTCGTAATTTTTCGGTACAACTTGTTGCGAAAGTAGATATGCGTTCTTTTAAATTATCAAGATCAGAATAGGTGTGCTCAAAACTTCGTGTTGTTGCAATTGCTTTCTTCTGTCGAATAGGTTCTTCTAATGACAATGTAGGGATCCCTAAAAGTTCTTTTTTTAAGCGTAATCCAACTACTGCCATATTGGTTCTTACCCATTCATCACTGAGTTGTGTGAAATCATATGCGTTAATACAATGTCTTGATTTTAAACGTTTTTGTAACCCATAACCAATGCCCCAAACAGATTCTATTTTTGTCCATTTTAAGGCTTTGATTCGCTTTTCTTCAGAATTGATAACATACACACCATTAGTTTGCTTCGGAAATTTCCGAGCTATTTTATTAGCAACTTTTGACAAGGCTTTCGTTGGAGCAATTCCTACACATGTTGGAATACCTGTCCATTTCAAAATACGTTGTCGCATCTGAAGCCCATAATCGTCGAAATCATAATTATCAAATCCTTTAAATTGTAAAAAAGCTTCATCAATACTGTATACTTCTACATCTGGTGTGAACTGTTCTAAGATAGACATGACACGACTACTCATATCTCCATATAAAGGATAGTTTGATGAGAATACACGAATATTATGTGCTTTAAAAAAATCTTCATATTTAAACGCAGGAGCTCCCATTGGTAAACCCAAAGCTTTGGCTTCATCACTACGCGATATTACACAACCATCATTATTTGAAAGTATGGCAACAGGTTTATTGTTGTATTGTGGTTGAAAAACGCGTTCGCATGAGGCATAAAAGTTATTACAATCTACTAAAGCGAACATGTCATAAAGGTAAGTGAAAAACTTCTCTTTCGAATTCTATTTTAGAAATAAGAATGTTAAAATTTACTCAAGCAAGCTTGGATAAATTTAGGATTAACTTCGTTGATCCCAAAAGGTTATGCTAGTAATACTAATTGCTTCGCAATTAAAATTCACTCCTTCAAAAATTTACTCAAACAAGTTTGGATAAATTTTTTATTTCGTGAATTTGTATTCGCAGAGAGGAAGGGATTCGAACCCTCGAAACGCTATTAACGTTTACACGCTTTCCAAGCGTGCGCCTTAAGCCACTCGGCCACCTCTCTTTTTAATTTGAAACCTATTTACTCATTTCGCCACGAAGCGATGTTTCAAAAATTGTTTTAAATGTTTTAATTGAAATGTTTTCACCAAGCATAAACATCAACTTAGTTAATGCAGCTTCGGTTGTGATATCTTTACCAGAAATCAATCCTATTTGTTTTAACTGAGAACTGGTTTCATATTGTCCCATCATCACGCTTCCACCAGAACACTGGGTTACGTTTATAATTGGAATGCCTTTTTTTATCGTTTGTTTTAAAAGGTCTATAAACCATTGTCTTGTTGTGGTGTTTCCTGCACCATAAGTTTCTAAAACCACACCTTTCAAATCTTCAGTATTTAAGATGCTTTCTAGGATAGGTTTAGAAATACCAGGAAATAATTTTATAAGCGCAATATTGGTATTGAAGTCTTTGTGAACTATGAGTTTCCTTCTTGCATTAGGTTTAAATAAGGAGTCTTCAAATACATTTAAATGTACACCAGATTCTGCTAAATGCGGATAATTTAAAGACTCAAAGGCTTCAAAATGTTCGGCATTAAGTTTTGTTGTACGATTACCTCTATATAGTTTGTATTCAAAATAAAGTCCGACTTCTCGAATGACTGGCTTCCCGTTTTTTTGAAGCGATGCCATTTGTATTGAAGTAATTAGATTTTCTTTGGCATCTGTTCTTAAGTCACCAATAGGCAATTGTGATCCAGTAAAAATGATAGGCTTGGTTAAATTTTCAAACATAAAACTCAATGCTGAAGCAGAATAACTCATTGTATCACTTCCGTGTAAAACGACAAAACCATCAAATTCTAAGTAATTACTTTCTATTATTTCAGCAATTTGAACCCAATAATTAGGATTCATATTACTAGAATCAATTGGATCATCAAATGAAATAGTATTGATGTCACAATCTAATAACTTCAACTCAGGAATGCGATCTAATAAATTTTCAAAATCGAAAGCTTTTAAAGCTCCAGAATCAGGATCTTTAATCATACCAATGGTACCTCCTGTGTAAATTAATAAAATATTAGGCTGTGTTTGTGACATGATTAAATACTAAATACGTCTTTTGAGTTTTGTGTTGTAATTTCGGCAATTTTTTCTTCGGAAACGTTATAAATCTCTGACAATTTCTCCAAAACTTTTTTGATGTAAGAACTTTCATTACGCTTTCCTCGATAAGGTTTTGGTGAGAGATATGGTGAGTCAGTTTCTAATACAATATGTTTCAAATCAATCTGATTTAAAAACTGATCTATTTTACCGTTTTTGAAGGTAGCTACACCACCAATACCTAACTTCATATTATAGGAAATGGCTTGATTTGCTTGTTCTAAAGTACCAGTGAAGCAGTGAAAAATTCCAAAAAGATCATCACCTTTTTCTGTTTCTAAGACTTCAAAAATTTCGTTGAAAGCTTCTCTGCAATGAATCACAATAGGTAACTTATATTGTTTTGCTAATTGAATTTGATGTTTAAATGCGGTTTTTTGAATCTCTAATGTTGAAGTGTCCCAATATAAATCAATACCAATTTCTCCAACAGCATAAAAATGGCGTTTGGCAAGCATGTCTTCAACATGTTGTAATTCTTCTTTGTAATGTGCTTTTACTGACGTTGGATGTAAACCCATCATCAAAAACATATGATTTGGATAATCACTTTCAAGTTGAAGCATGGCTTCTGTGTGACTAGAATCTATTGCAGGAATAAAAAACCGAGATACCTTAGTTTCTAAAGCGCGTTTAATCATATCATCTCTGTCTTCATTAAAAGCTTCACTATATAAGTGTGTATGTGTATCTGTGATTATCATGATGCAAAAATAAATGTTTTATAAGATTATATTTGTAAAAAAAGAAATGTAATGGAAAGCCTTCAGAAGTTTTTACTAAACAAAGGGTACACTAAAATTAAATTACACCTAACAAAAACTAATCATTTTGAGATTATTGCAAAAATTAATGGTCAAAAGGGTTTGTTTATTTTAGATACAGGAGCATCTAGCTCTTGTGTGGGATTTGAAGGTGTTAAGACGTTTAAATTAGAAGCTACAGATAGTGATATTAAGGCGGCTGGAGCAGGAGCAACTGATATGTTAACTCAAATTTCAAAAAGTAATAAACTAAATATAGGACAATGGAAAAGAGAAAAAGTAGCATTGATTCTTTTTAACTTAACCCATGTTAATACAGCTCTAACCAGTCATAATTCTAAACCTGTTGACGGTATTATTGGAGCAGATATACTAAAAAAGGGAAAAGCTGTAATTGATTATGAAAAAAAGTATTTATATCTAAAGTTGTAAGATTTTTTTTATATTTATAGAAACCCTTCATATTAATAGCAAATGCCGACATCTATAATCATTGCAGATGATCATCCCTTAATTTTAAAAGGACTCAAAGATTTTCTTCTTGAAAAAGAGTTTAATGTTATTGCCAGTGCTAAAAACGGAAAAGAAGCCTTTACACTTATTAATGCACATCAACCTGATATAGCGATTTTAGATATACAAATGCCTTATTTAACAGGATTGCAAGTTGCAAAAAAATGTAAAGAAGCAGACCTTAGTACAAAAATTATTATCATCACTTTTGAAAAAAGTGATGATATTTACAACGAGGCAAAATCACTTGGTATTTATGGTTATATATTAAAAGAGTTTGCCATTGAAGAAGTTGAGCATTGTATTGCAAATGTATTACAAGAAAAATCTTATTTCAGTCCAGAACTTATTGAATATTTAGAAATTAAGCAAATACCAGATGAGTTAAAAACGCTTACAGAAACTGAAATAAGAGTACTGCAACTATCTGGAAAAAACAAAACAGCTAAGGAAATAGGCGACATTATAGGTTGCTCCAATAGAACAATTGAAAAGCACAAAAGTCATATTCGATCTAAATTAAAATTATCTTCTAATGCGAATAGTATAGCAATCTACGCAAAAGAGCAGGAAGAATTTTTATGAAAATATACGTAGTTCTACGTATTGTTTGGTGTAAAATTAATAGCGAATTTTGTTATGCTATTAATTCTTTAGGGAGAGTTATTTTACAAAAAGCCTTGAATTGTCATTGATTCAAGGTTTTTTTATTCAAAAAATTTAAATATACGTAGTTCTACGTATTGTGCTGTACTGATTTAATTCCGAAGTTTGTAATGCTATTAATCAATTTTCCTTTTGAAATAAAGGATAAAGGCTCTAGGTTCTCGGACTTAGAGCTTTTTTTTATGAGATTTAAAACTTTAACATATTACAAACATTTATTTATCAGTGTGTTATGTTTATATTTTGAAATATACGTAGTTCTACGTATTGTGTTGCGCTATTAAATTACCGAGTTTTACATTATGTTATTTATATAGGGATTATGAATAGCAACTAATTAATCTTAATTAACAAGATAATTAGTTATTAGGGTGTAAAGTTCTGGGATATTTTATCCCAGGACTTTATCAAAAAACAAATAAAATCACAATACAATGGATACAATGAAACATAAAACAAGTCTAACCAACAAAATATTTATTTCAGGCTTAATCATTAGCGCTGTTGTAATCATTACAGTAAATATTCTTGTTAATTTTTTTTAGTTATTAGTTAGTTATTTTTATTAGGGAGAAAAAGCGCATTCCAAATCTTAGGGATGCGCTTTTTCAGTTTAAGTATAATATGTTTAAAGTGGCTTTCATTTCTAAAGCCTTTTTAATATCATTATTCATCAATAATTCTGTTGGATTTTCAAGAGCTTCTTTAACAGCTACCAAGAAGCCAACAGATTCTTTACCATCAATAATTCTGTGGTCATAAGAAAGTGCTACAAACATAATAGGTCTAATTTCAACTTTACCATCTATAGCAACTGGTCGTTCTACAATGTTGTGCATTCCAAGAATTCCACTTTGAGGTGGATTGATAATTGGTGTAGATAACATGCTTCCAAAAACACCTCCATTAGAAATAGTAAAAGTTCCTCCTGTCATTTCATCAACAGTAATTTGTCCGTCACGAGCACGAATTGCTAATCGTTTTACTTCAGCTTCAACGCCTCTAAAACTCAAATTTTCAGCATTTCTTATCACTGGAACCATCAAGCCTTTTGGTCCAGAAACTGCAATACTTATATCGCAGAAATCATACGACAACATTTCTTTACCATCTATCATAGAATTTACAGCTGGATACATTTTTAATGCACGAACAACTGCTAATGTAAAGAAACTCATAAAACCAAGGCTTACACCATGCTTTGCTTTAAAGTCTTCTTTATATTGTTTACGTAATTCAAAAATTGGAGACATATCAACTTCGTTAAACGTAGTTAACATTGCTGTTGTATTTTTTGCTTCTACCAAACGTTCCGCTACCTTGCGACGAAGCATAGACATTTTACTTCTTGAAGTGCCTCGATTTCCACCTGTAGGCGTACCCATTGATGGGACTGCATTTACAGCATCTTCTTTAGTAATTCTTCCGTCTTTTCCTGTTCCAGAAACAGAAGCGGTATCAATTCCTTTTTCAGCAAGAACTTTTTTAGCTGCTGGACTTGCAGTTCCTGTAGCATAAGTTTTAGTTTCAGATGTTGGCTTGGATTCAGCTTTTTTTGGAGCTTCTTCTTTTGTTTCCTCTTTGGCTGGTTTTTCAGCAGCGTTACCTTCTGGTTTTTCAGCAGCTGTGTCTATTAAGCAGACTACAGCACCAACTTCGACTGCATCACCTTCTTCAGCTTTGAGTGTAATAGTTCCGCTAGCTTCTGCAGGTAGTTCTAAAGTAGCTTTATCACTATCAACTTCTGCAATGGCCTGATCTTTTTCAACATAATCACCATCAGAAACCAACCATTCTGCAATTTCAACTTCTGTAATTGATTCTCCTGGTGAAGGAACTTTCATTTCTAAAATCATCGTTCTATAATTTTATTTTAAGCGTTTGTTTTGTTTTTTTATTCTGTCAATTCTTTATTAATAAAGAAAATGGGTTGTTTAGCGCTGGTTGTTTTTGGTTTTGTCAAATACATAATCTATTACTTCTTGATGACGTTTTTTTGAACGTACACTGCTTCCAGCAGCAGGTGCACCATAAGGTCTTCGAGTAGCTGCTCTAAATGATTTCGCTTCATCTAAATGCATAAGTATATGACTGTATGCTCCCATATTTCTAGGTTCTTCTTGAGCCCAAACGATATCGTTAGCATTTTTATATTTTGCAATAGTATCTTTGATATGTTTTTCTGGTAAAGGAAATAATTGTTCTACTCTAACCAATGCAATATCATCTCTTTCAAGAGTTTCGCGTTGGTCTAATAAATCATAATAGAATTTCCCAGTAACAAACACAATTGTTTTTACTTTATCTGCTTTTACTGTAGTATCATCAATGAGCATTTGGAAACTGCCATTGGCAAACTCATCAACTGATGACACAACTAGTGGATGACGCAATAAACTTTTTGGTGTAAATACTATTAAAGGTTTTCTAAATTCAGCTTTCATTTGTTTACGCAATAAATGATACATGTTAGCAGGAGTCGAGCAGTCCACTACAAACATATTATCCTTTGCACATAATTGCAAGTATCGCTCCATTCGACCAGAGGAATGCTCTGCGCCTTGACCTTCATAGCCGTGAGGTAATAACATTACCAGACCGTTCTGAAGTTTCCATTTGTCTTCTGCAGCAGAAATGTATTGGTCGAGCATGATTTGCGCTCCATTACTAAAATCACCAAATTGAGCCTCCCAAATCGTTAGTGTTTTTGGACTTGCCATAGCATAGCCATAATCAAAACCAACTACACCATATTCAGATAACAGAGAATTATAGATATAGAATTTTCCTTGGTTGTCACTGATTTTATTCAGTAATAATATTTCTTCTTCACTATCTTCAACTTTCACAACTGCGTGTCTGTGTGAAAACGTACCACGTTCAACATCCTGACCAGAAATTCGAACATCGTAACCTTCTTCTAACAAGGTTCCATAGGCTAAATGCTCAGCCATTGCCCAGTCTAGTTTATTCTCATCAAACATTTTTTGACGTGACTGTACGAGACGTTCTATTTTACGGATGAATTTTTTATCATCTGGTAAATTTGAAATCACTTTTGTGATTTTTTCTAGTCTTTCTTTAGAGTATGATGTATCTATAGGTTGCATCATTTTATCTTCAACAACCGTTTGAAAGTCCACCCATTTATCCTCCATAAAAGGTGTGATAACTGTTTTGTCTATTTTTCTAGAGTCTTCTAATTTAACTTCTAGTTTATCTTTATAAGCTTTTTCTAATTCTGCTACATAGCCCTTATCTATGACACCTTCAGCTAGTAATTTAGCAGCATAAATATCTCTTGGGTTTTGATGTTTAGATATAGCCTTGTATAATTTTGGTTGCGTAAAACGAGGTTCGTCACCTTCATTATGCCCATACTTTCTGTAACCCAGTAAATCAATAAAAACGTCACGTTTAAATTTCATTCTAAAATGAAGTGCAAATAGCATAGCATGAACAACAGCTTCAGCATCATCAGCATTTACATGTAGTACTGGAGATAAGGTCACTTTTCCAACATCTGTACAGTAGGTGCTTGATCGACCATCAAGATAATTTGTAGTAAATCCAATTTGATTGTTAACGACAATATGAATGGTTCCATTAGTTTTGTAGCCATCTAATTGAGCCATTTGTACCAGTTCATAAACCAACCCTTGGCCAGAAATAGCTGCATCACCATGAACCACAATTGGTAAAACTTGAGAAGGATCTTCACTGTATTTATCATCTTGTTTCGCTCTAGCAATACCCTCAACAACTGCGCCTACAGTCTCAAGATGTGACGGATTTGGTGCAATATTTAAATTGATTTGTTTTCCACCATCAGTTACACGATTACTCGTCCAACCTAAATGGTATTTAACATCACCATCAAACACCTCTTGTTCATAGTCTTTACCGTCAAACTCACTGAAAATGTCTTTTGCTGATTTTCCGAAGATATTAGTTAACGTACTTAAACGACCACGATGTGCCATTCCCATGACGAATTCTTTAACACCTTGATTTGCAGCACCTTCTATAAGTGAATCAAGTGCAGGAATTAAAGACTCGTTTCCTTCTAATGAGAAACGTTTTTGACCAACATATTTAGTATGTAAGAAGCTTTCGAAAGAGACCGCTTCATTTAATTTTTTTAGAATGTATTTTTTTTCTTCTGCTGAAAATTGTGGTTGATTGTCATTGATATTCAGTTTGTTTTGTATCCACTGAATTTCTTCTGGCTTTCTAATGTACATATACTCAACACCAATAGAATCACAATAAATTCTTTCTAAATGGTCAATGATATTTTGTAATGTAGCTTTACCTAAACCTAGAATGTCACCTGCAGAAAATACAGTATTGAGATCACTTTGAGTGAGTCCAAAATTTTCAATTTCGAGCGTTGGAGCGTACTTTCTTCTTGCGCGAACAGGGTTTGTTTTTGTAAATAAATGACCTCTGTTTCTGTAGCCATCTATGAGTTTAACGACTTGAAATTCTTTTTGAACATGCTCAGGAATTTGAGTGGTAACACCTTCGGTAATTTCACCATCCATCCCATAACTTTCGCTTCCAAAATCGTAGCCTTGAAAAAAGGCTCTCCAACTAGGCTCTACAGAATCAGGATTTTTTTGGTATTGTTCGTATAAATCAGCAAAGTATGCTGTGTGTGCTGCGTTTAAAAAGGAATATTTATCCATTATTAGGTATAAGTCGTTTTCGCTTCAACAAAATTTAGTCAAAAATACAACATTTAGTAAAAATAGGTGTCTTTTTGGTATATTTATAAATGTATTTTAACTCAAATTTTAGATTATGAATTTTTCTTCACTTTTCAATTACAAAGCTTGTCTCTTTATTTTTACTTTATTATTATCCTCTTTATCTTCTTTTTCTCAAAATCAGAATGATACAGATAACTTTTGGAATCATGTACGTTTTGGTGGTGGAATAGGTTTAAGTTTTGGCGACGGATTTTTTAGTGGTACGATTTCTCCAACCGGAATCTATGAGTTTAATTCAAAATTTGCTGCAGGAGTTGGTTTAAATGCTACTTATAACAAACAAGATAATTTTTTTAAATCTACAATTTTTGGAGGAAGCCTTATCGGACTTTTCAATCCTATAAGAGAACTCCAAGTTTCAGCAGAATTTGAACAACTAAATGTGAATCGTAAATTTGAAAATTCTATTTATAAAGATGATAATTATTGGTATCCAGCTTTATTTATGGGAATTGGTTATGGTAATGGGAATGTAACCTTCGGTATTAGATATGATTTGCTTTACAGTAGAGAAAAAAGCATTTATGCAGATGCTTACATGCCATTTGTAAGAGTGTTTTTTTAAGAATACATTTTACGAAACCAAACTTTCTGCCATTCACGTTGAAGAACTAAAAAAGTAACATTTTCTGACAATTTTAGGGTGTCACTTCCATCTAGCTGTTTTATTTTATGTTCTGAAACATCAATGATGTATAATAAGTTAAGGTACTCAGCAAATTTATTTTGAATGAGTTTGAAAATTTCTTCATGTAAAAGATATTTTAAACTTGATGGTAAAATATCAGTTTCAAAATCTAGGTCAATATTAGCTAATAAAAAATCTTTATTAATTTGCTGAATAAATTTTGAGTAGAGTTCTAAATCTTGAGCTTTTGAAATTAAGTCCTCAAAGTTTTGTGGTAGTTTATTAGACATTTCTAGTCATTAAATCATTACCAAAAGCTCTTAAAGCTTCTTTATTGTCTTCTGAAATTTTAATGTTATCCAAAACAGAAAATGCTTTTTT
>NZ_JBGCCX010000168.1:0-3637 GCF_045105015.1 Psychroserpens sp. | reverse complement strand
GTCAAGTATTATATGTTAAGTTAACAACTAACAAAGGTACAGTGACTAAGAAGATCGTATCTTCAGGTAGATAGTAAATTAAATAATTAGGGAATTTCCCTAAGGGTATAAAAAGGCAGCTAGAAATAGCTGCCTTTTTTTATTTTATAATTAAAATGAATTGTGTAAAATTATATTGAATTTGAAGTCATTTTATTCTAATAAATACTAAATAAGAATTGAATGAGAAATAAATTTTCTGTTGAAAAATAATATTTGGTAGGGTAACAAAGAAGTTTAATCTACTAAAAGTTCATTTGACCAAGTTTTTGCCTCTTCAATCGTGTCAAAAATTTCAAAAGGTTTATTTAAAAACAATTTTTCAATTTCCGCATTGCGCTTGGCTTTGTAGTCAGCAGAAACAACACAAAAACCTGCAAGATTTTCGATTTTTGAGGTTTCTTTATAAATGGCAGGATCTACTGCATATGAATTAACACGATGTGTTATGTAAACAAAAGGGTTGTTTTTGTAATAAGTATCTACAACATTAAGCAATACATTATTATGTTCTGGAGTAACTGTAACTCCTTCATTTATAACAACAATCATATAATTGTCATAGATATGCATCGTACAAAAATCATATTTTATCACATCTGTCATACCTAAAGTTACTAATTACACAGATGTAAAGCAAAAAAAACGCCTTGAAATTTCAAGGCGTTTTCAGTTTATAGTTCTAATCCTATGACTCTGAGTGTTTTTTAGGTTTTTCAATTTTTATGGTTAATTCGTTAGACTTAGAATCTAAATCCATAATAATTTTATCTCCTTCTTGTAACTGAGAATTTATGATCTCTTCAGCTAAAGCATCTTCAATATACTTTTGAATAGCACGTTTCAGAGGCCTTGCTCCATATTGTTTGTCAAAACCTTTTTCAGCAATATAATCTTTTGCTTTTTTAGAGAGCTTAAGTTCATAGCCTAGATCTTTAATACGATTAATTAGTTGTGCTAATTCTATATCAATAATCTTATTGATGTCTTCTTTTTCAAGAGCATTAAAAACCATTACATCATCAATTCTATTTAAAAATTCAGGTGCAAATGCTTTTTTTAGAGCGTTTTCAATGATACTACGACTATTTTCATCTGCTTGTGCGTTTTTTGCAGCAGTACCAAAACCAACACCTTGTCCAAAATCTTTTAATTTACGAGCACCTATATTAGAAGTCATTATAATAATGGTGTTTCTAAAATCGATTTTACGACCTAAGCTATCAGTAAGATAACCATCATCAAGAACCTGAAGTAACATGTTAAATACATCTGGATGTGCTTTTTCAATTTCATCTAGTAATACAACAGCATAAGGTTTGCGTCTCACTTTTTCAGTAAGTTGCCCTCCTTCTTCGTAACCTACATATCCTGGAGGTGCGCCAACTAAACGTGAAATAGCAAACTTTTCCATGTACTCACTCATATCGATTCTTACAAGTGCTTCTTCGCTATCAAATAACTCACGAGCTAATACTTTAGCAAGCTGTGTTTTACCAACCCCTGTTTGTCCTAAAAATATAAATGAACCAATTGGCTTGTTAGGATCTTTAAGTCCAGCACGATTACGTTGAATAGCTTTTACAACCTTGGCAACAGCTTCATCTTGACCAATGACTTTACCTTTAATAAGCTCGGGTAATTGCGCTAGTTTATTACTTTCAGTTTGAGCAATTCTATTGACAGGTATTCCGGTCATCATTGAAACTACATCAGCTACATTGTCTTCTGAAACAACTTCTCTATGTTGTTTCGTTTCTTCTTCCCATTTTTCTTGTGCTACAGCTAATTCTTTTTCAAGTCGCTTTTCATCGTCTCTTAACTTGGCTGCTTCTTCATACTTTTGTTTTTTTACAACCTTGTTTTTTGTGTTCTTAACCTCTTCAAGCTTTTTTTCAAGCTCTAAGATTTGTTTAGGTACGTCAATATTGGTAATATGAACTCTAGATCCAGCTTCATCTAACGCATCAATAGCCTTGTCTGGTAAAAAACGTTCAGTCATATACCTATTGGTCAGCTTTACACAAGCTTCAATAGCTTCATCTGTATAATCTACATTGTGATGTTCTTCGTATTTTCCTTTAATATTATTAAGAATCTCTATTGTTTCCTCAACAGTTGTAGGTTCTACAATCACCTTTTGAAAACGACGTTCTAATGCGCCATCTTTTTCAATATATTGTCTGTATTCATCTAATGTTGTGGCGCCAATACATTGAATTTCTCCACGAGCTAATGCAGGTTTAAACATGTTTGATGCATCTAAACTTCCTGTTGCTCCTCCAGCACCGACAATAGTATGTATTTCATCTATAAATAAAATAATATCATCATTTTTTTCGAGCTCATTCATAACCGCTTTCATTCGCTCTTCAAACTGGCCTCTGTATTTAGTTCCTGCTACCAAACTTGCTAAGTCTAGAGTAACCACGCGTTTATTAAATAAAATTCGTGATACTTTACGTTTTACAATTCTGAGCGCTAAACCTTCTGCAATGGCAGATTTACCAACACCAGGTTCACCTATCAATAAAGGGTTATTCTTTTTTCGTCTACTTAAAATTTGTGAAACACGTTGTATTTCTTTTTCTCGACCAACAACAGGATCTAATTTACCTTCTTCAGCAAAGACTGTTAAATCTCTTCCAAAGTTATCTAAAACTGGTGTTTTTGACTTTTTAGTAGATTTAGAACTAGTTTGCCCGAAAGGGTTTTGTTTTGCATCATCATCTTCGGTAGGTTCATCATCAGAAAAAGATTCTGCTTTTGGTTCCTCCATGAAATCATCATCGTTTGTTATCATAAATTTGAATTGTTCTTTAACATTATCATAATCCACTTTTAACTTATTTAAAAGTTTAGTTGTTGGATCATTTTCATTCCTTAAAATGCACAATAATAAATGTGCGGTATTGATAGAAGTACTTTGAAAAAGTTTCGCTTCTAAAAATGTTGTTTTTAGAGCTCGCTCTGCTTGTCTTGTCAAATGAAGATTTTTCTTTTCATTTGAAGTTATTGTAATATTTGGGTTAGCAGGACTTAATATTTCTACTTTTCTTCTTAGGTGATTTAAATCAATTTCTAATGCACCTAAAATATCTATTGCTTTTCCACTACCATCACGAAGTAATCCTAGCATTAAATGTTCTGTGCCAATAAAATCATGTCCTAAACGCAAAGCTTCCTCCTTACTAAACGCAATTACATCTTTAACTCTTGGGGAAAAATTATCATCCATAGTAAACTCTTTCTGCTTTAAAAATAATAAAAACAAGTATATAAAGGCAAAAACTATACCTTAAAATATATTATTAGACTAATAGACTAAAAAAACTTTACAAAATCAAAGTATTTAACATGTAACTTATTAAAAAAAAGACTCAAAATTTGTTAATAAAAAATCCTAAAAAAGAATTTTTTAAGTTCTCTATACACTATGAAATTAGTTATCTTAGCGTGTTTTGAAAACCTACAAAAAATCTAATAATTTTATTTATGGCAGAAGGAGAAAAATTGATTCCTATTAACATAGAAGATGAAATGAAATCGGCTTACATTGATTATTCAATGTCAGTCATTGTGTCACGTGCATTACCAG
>NZ_JBGCCX010000167.1:0-3368 GCF_045105015.1 Psychroserpens sp. | reverse complement strand
AAGATCATTTATGATAGATTGAATATAACTAATTTCAGAAATTCTGGTTTTTCTTTGTTCATTCCAATTATTAATCTGTAGTGCAATCAGGATTCCTATTACCACAAGGACGATTT
This sequence comes from Psychroserpens sp., assembly GCF_045105015.1. Taxonomy (GTDB): domain Bacteria; phylum Bacteroidota; class Bacteroidia; order Flavobacteriales; family Flavobacteriaceae; genus Psychroserpens. The sequence continues at coordinate 3,252 of NZ_JBGCCX010000167.1, read as the reverse complement.
CTCCAATAGCATATTTAAAATATTTACCTGTTTTGTTTTCACTCATAAGGTTGTAGCGTATTTTTCTAAATAATTTAATCATTCAAATAGGATTTACAGGCATTGATTAAGTTCTGATTACTCTTTATAAATCGGCCTGTTTGATCCCCAGCGGCTTTTGAATATTCTCTGCAGAGATGTAGTGTGCCAGCGATTTTTGGATTATCACATATTGTTGAAAACACATTAAGTTTTACGCTATCTGCAGAGTAGGGCAAAATTAAATTATAGGATTTAGAAAGATGTTCAAATTCTTCTTTAATAAGTTCAGAATGATGTTGAATCCCTAAATTAGTATAGCTGTAACTCAATGTATAATCTCTTAGTGCTTGCTTTATACTAGAGTTTGTAATCTTGTTATAATCATTTTTGTTATTTATAACCATAGACTCGTTTGCAGCAGTAGAAAGTGGAATAGATTCATTATAAAAAACAATAGAATCACTGGCTTTAATTTGTCCACTACAAAGCTCCTTTAGGGTTTGGTATGATTTTACTTGACTGGTATAAAATTTATGCCTCGAATGATAAAATGTTGAGTCGTTTTTAACGTCGTCCAACAATTCTGAGATTAGTTTTGCTTCAGCATTTTTTGCTTTAAGGTTTTCATTCCAATTATTTATTTGTAGCGCAATCAAGATTCCTATAACCACAAGTAATATCTCTCCAATAGCGTATTTAAAGTATTTTCCCATTTTGTTTTCTTGGATTAGTGAACTACGTATATGTCTAAAGAATTTAATCATATCTATATCTATAGTTTTCTTACTTGAATTTCAATTATTTTTTGCAAACCTTCATTCTTTGCTATGGCAGATTCTAGAAGATTAAGCTCAAATAGTTTTACGTTTCGTTGGTATTTAATTAATTTAACAAGCACTGGATTGTTTAATTCATCTCTTATCTTTTTCTTATCTACCAGCATAGATTGATTATAATCTATACTTTTTAGTATAAAAGGAATTACATTTTCATTAGTGAAAGTTTCACCATACTCTGAACATACACGAAGTCGTTCATATGTTTGTTCATAATAGCTTGTAATATCATTTTTTAATTCATGATTATCCATGGAGGCAAAGAGTCCACTACTTTTTAAACCAGAATAAGAATTATTGCTTTTGTAGAAATAGAAATAATTATCCAAAATTAAAAAAACAGAATCCAGGCCTACCGTATTATATTCTTTATTTGAAAGCTTGGTTAGATAATTGAACCTCTTTGTGTCGCTCTTTTGAAATCCAGTTAATTGAGCTTTATCCTGTTTAAGATCATTCAAAATTTGTGCTAGAGCGGTTTTTAATTCATCTTTTTGACTTTTATCTTCATTCCAGTTATTTACTTGCAACGCCAGAAGAATACCAATCATTACTAAAAGAATTTCACCAAAGGCGTATTTAAAGTATTTGCTCATTTTGTTTTGATTTATGAGTGAGCGACGAATATGACGAAAGAATTTAATCATCCGCTTGGTTCAAAAGGTGTAACACCTTTTCGGTTTGTAAAATTATATCGTCGGTAAGTTCAACATATCTATTTATGGTATAGTCAAATTGTCCTAAATACTTAGTCAAATCTCTGGGAAGTGCGTCTGCATTTAAGCCTTTCCACAGCAAATCGTTGTTCACTTTTGTGTTAAAAGGGTTGGCAGTAGATGGATATTTTATGTCTAAATTTTCTACAATCTTAAAGAAGTAATCTCGATTGTGTACGGTCACTACACCAACAAAATTTTGAAGCCTATTGAGCTCCATAATTTCTTCTCTGAGCTCTTTATCCAATAAATCTATATTACCACTTGAAATTAATAAGTTAAAACTATTTGTGTTATAGGTGTTAGTAAACCTCATTATTCCTCTAGGCCTATTATATAAATTCTTAAAATCTTCCAAGGTTTTAAAAGAACCATCGGCAAAACGATTTTTGAGAGTTGCCAAATCTTTCTGAACTTGTTTATTTAAGCGCAGCTTATTATTGATTTGAATTGTGTCTTTTGTATAATCGTTTTTTAAAGAAGCGATATACTCATGTTTAAGTTGGTCTTTTTTTCTATTCTCATTCCAATTGTTAATCTGAAGCGCAATTAAGATTCCAATTACCACCAAAATAATTTCGCCAATGGCATATTTAAAATATTTACTCATTTTGTTTTGTTCTAATAAAGATTTACGAATATGTCTAAAGAATTTAATCATTAATTCGCAATAAATAAGTCAATATTATCGTTAATCATTTCCTTAATTTTTTTTCCACGTGCTTCAAGATATCCATACAATTCCTCAACAGATTTTAACCATAAATTGATATGAATTAGTGATTGAATTTCCTTCTCTTTTGGTTGAGTTGCGTTGAGTTTTTCATGAATATCATGCGGAAAACCAGAAAGCTCATCACTTTTGTCTTTATTCTTTGTAGCAATTTGTAATTGACTTTCCGTAATAATGGCTATTTCCTCTTGTTCTGATAATAAATCTTGCAAGAAATCACGTTGCTTTTTGGTTAATAAACCTCCATTTCCGTTAGTGCTCATTTGCTTAAACGAATTATTAACAGGAAAATACTTCATATAAAAAAACGTGACGTTCGATAAACTATCGGATAACTTATGCAGGTTAGAGCTAGAAGGTTTTAAACTATCAATATAGCTGAAATAATCAGTGATGTTTTTTTTGTAAAATTTCACATTTTTAATCAAGGTGTTTATCGATACGGTATCTAAAACTAGATCATTCACAATAGTTTCTCTATAGTTCTGTGCCTGAAGTTTTGTTTTTCTACCCTCATTCCAGTTGTTAATCTGCAGCGCAATCAGGATTCCTATAACAACTAGTACTATTTCGCCAATAGCGTATTTAAAGTATTTTCCCATTTTGTTTTGGTTTATGAGTGATTGACGTATATGACGGAAGAATTTAATCATTATAATCTTTTAAATAATTTTCTATTTCAGTAACTAATGCCTTTATTTTGGGAATTGTTTTTTGATAAGCATCTACATGATTACTTTCTAAATTTATAATCCTGTAATGCACAATATTGTGATAATATGTGTCAGACCAAACAGATTTATAATTATTTGGCGTTGCAGTTTTTAGAAAATTGATGTCGCTAAAATTATTTAAGTAATAAGGTCTTGTTATATCATTAATATGTATCTCCATGTCAAAAATCTTATCTAGAAGGACATAGTTGTCTTCAAATAGATTCACGATA
>NZ_JBGCCX010000166.1:0-18302 GCF_045105015.1 Psychroserpens sp. | reverse complement strand
TAGAAATAGGAACCAAAAAGGTAAAAACCATAAGTCTTTACTGTAATATTTAATTTTGGCTGGTCATCTATTGTTAATATTTTATCCTTGGGTAAATTAATAACACGAGTCTCTACAGTTAATGTCTCTGAATAAGACTTTGATAATTTACTAAGTACTAATATTAATGATGCCAATATAAAAAACAAACTAAAAACATGAAGTCTTTTGTTTTTAATTGATTTAACTAATATGATTTTTAATTTATTTAGCATTCTTAAAAAACAAGTTAGGATAATACGTTTCTGGTGTCTTTTTTAACACTTTAATAGCTAATGTAGATTTTAAAAATCCAAATCCATATCCTATAAATTGAACAAATATTGCAAATATTGCTTGCACAGCGATTACTATATTCTTGGTCTGAAAAAGTGCTAGCATAAACGCTAAAGCTATATATAATCCGAAAATAATCAATAAAAAATAATAACCAAGAGTAGCTATAATTACAGCTAATATAAACCCTAAACAAAACAGGGTTGGTAACCAAAATATTAAACGTTCACTATCAGGATGCCATAAATTGAGTATAGGCCTAACCAAACCGAATTTATGAACTTGTGTATAAAACTTAGACCATGAAATTCGCCGTTTGTGGTATACAAAAGCATTACTGAAAAGTTTGGTTTCAAAACCTAATTTAATTAATCTTATTGAAAGGTCTGGATCTTCGCCAGGATGAATTCGTCCAAAACCGCCTGATTTCTCAAATGCCGATTTAGAAATTCCCATATTAAAACTCCTAGGCTGAAATTTTTTATTCTTTGATTTAGAACCTCTAATACCTCCTGTTGTAATAAACGAAGTCATAGCAAAGTTAATTGCTTTCTGTAGGTTGGTGAATGATTTATCTGCAGCATCAGGCCCTCCAAAGCAATCGACATAACTTGTTGTTAATTCAAGATCAACAACGTTTAAATACTGAGCAGGTAATAAACAATCTGAATCTAAAATTATAAAGTAATTTCCTTTTGCTTTAGCCATTCCAAAGTTTCTAGAATCACCAGGACCAGAATTTGGTTTGTTGTAATAAGAAATATTTAGATCTGACTCAAAATCTGACACAACTAATTTACAATCTATCGTTGAGCCATCTTCAACTATTACAATTTCGAAAGGAATATTGCCTTCAAGAGATTTAAAACTTTGTAATAATTCTTTGATTTCTTCTGGCCTATTAAAGACAGGTATAATAAACGAATAATGTAATGTATCCATACATCAACAAAGGTAAATAAAGAAAATACAAAAGCCACCTTAAAGGTGGCTTTTGAAATAATATTTATATAAAGCTTATTGCTTTAGAATTCTAACTGTTTCAGTAACATTATCGATTGTTACTTTAACAAAGTAAGCACCTTGGCTTAATTCGTTCATATTTAAGTTACTTTCTAAAGTGTTTGGTGTTGCTCTAAGAACTTCTTGACCTAACATATTATAAACTGATACATTTTGAATTGTATTTTGAGCTTTTAATGACAATTCATTCTTCACTGGATTAGGGAAGTATGTAAATGCTTTATCGTTCTCAAAAGAATTTAGAGATAATGATGCATCAGAAAGTGTAATATCAATTGTACCTTCTTCAGAACCGTTATTCCATAATTGTATATAATAAGTAGTACCACTAGTTAAACCTGTTAAGCTCGCTCCAGAAGCTGCAGCTGTGCTACAACTTAATTCTGTTAATGCACCACAAGTTCCTTCATATACTGCTAAGTGAGATGCAGTTGCAGTACCTAATGAGGTTACAATATCAACTTCTCCACTTGCAGGAGCATCAAATGTAAACCATAAATCAGCAATACTTTGGAAAGCATCACAAGAAGGCTGAGTTGCATTAATAATTGCACAAGTATTGTCTTGTGTAGTAGCTGATCCATCTACAGATAATGCAGTAGCACTAGCACAATCTTGATTAGCCTGAGCAGGTGTACAAGATGATGCACAAGTAACTGTCATAGTAAAATCACCAGTGTTTATTGGATCAAAGCCTTCTACAGCTATCCAATAGGTATCTGTTCCATTTGCAGTAAATGTACCTTCACTTTGAATACTAAAAGTTCCACATGCAGCAGCATTATCATCATTACCTGCAATAAGAGTTAAATTACCTGTAGTCCCAGTATACACTAAAATAGAAGTATCATAAGTAGATCCACATAAGCTAACAGTTACATCATTAGCCCCTTCTACAGAACTATCATAACTAAACCATACATTAGGCGCATCCATATCTGCTCCAAAACCATCTGGTGCATCATCTTCGTCTAATGTTGCTGAATCAGTACTACCTGTTAAAGCAGTTGTTCCACATGTTATCGCTTGAGCATTAATAAAATCATCATTTGCTGGCACTGGAGGTGGGCATGTATCTGTTACCGGTGCAAATGCAAAATCACAAGCACTATCATTTTCGTGCTCAACTACAACATTTACTGTTGTACCAGAAGCAAAAGGTCCGATAGTAACTGTAGTTGGTACAGAATTAACAATCTCATCCGGTTGTCCTCCATCATTTGTTACTGTTACTGAACCTGAATCACCTAAATCTGTTACCTCTATCTCAAGACTATATTCAAAATTTGGGCAGTCTTCAACAATTGCTCCTGCAACTGTAGGAGGTGTACATGTTAATGCATCTCTAACTAATACATCATCAATAAACCATTCGGCAGCAAATGTTCCTTGGTAATGAAAAGCAATATAAACTTGAGTGCCAGATGACACAATTGGAAAAGGACCATTTTGAACCCATACATCTTCAGTTCCTACAATTCCGTTAAGTAAATTCCATGTTGCTAATCCAGGATCTCCTGAACCAGTGTAATCTTCAGACCATAAAACATCTTGTGTTGCTGCAAATCCTGCAAAGTTAACATTGTCAAAATAAAGTAACTCTGGATTAACAGCTGCAGATAAGTCAAGAGCTGGTGAAATTAACCATCTATCATGAGCTTGATTAGCATCAAAATCATCAAAAAATGCAGATGTAGTTGTTGAAACAAAGCGAGTAGTACTTTCTCCCCAAGGATTACCATTATCTACAACAGCAGTTCCTACTGCATCTATCCATCCTGCAGGTGGAAATGTTCCGCTTTCGAAATCTTCGTCTACGTATTGTGCATTCGAATTAAATGATATTGCAAAGGCAAAAATCATTAATAAAGTAATTTTTTTCATATTGATTAAGTATTTGTTAATAAAGTAAATTCGAGTCTAAAAGTATTGATTATCTTATAAATAAGTAATACAGAAAGTTCCTAATTAGCAATAATATAAAAAAAATAGATGAAGTGCAAAAATAATCGACAAAATACACGTTAAGTGTTGTGTCAAAAAAAAGGAGGATTTGCTTTAGCAAAACCTCCTTTTTAATAATTAAGTAAACTTTATATGATGTTATTCTTTAATAATTCTAACTGTTTCAGTAATATTATTAATTGTTACTTTAACAAAGTAAGCACCTTGGCTTAATTCATTCATATCTAAACTACTTTCAAGAGTGTTTGGATTAGCTCTAAGAACTTCTTGACCCAACATGTTTAGCACTGATACATTTTGAATTGTATTTTGAGCTTTTAATATTAACTCATTTTTCACTGGATTAGGAAAGTATGTAAATGCACTTTGATTTTCATAATCATCAAGAGATAATGTAGCATTGTATGCAGATATTGCAAACGGTTCACTTTCTTCTCCTCCATATTCCCATACTCTCAAATAAATTGTTTCTCCTGGAGTTAATCCAGTTAAATCTAGTATAGAAAAATTACCAGTTGCAGCATCATCATCATCACATTCAATTGAATTTAAAGCACCGCAATTACCTGAATAAGCTTCGACAACGGAATCAAATAATTGATTATCTGTTGCGCTATCTGGACCAGTTTCAATTGTAATATTTCCATCATCAGGAATAACAACTGAATACCAAACACCAGGACCATTTGTACCACAACCAGCAGTCTCAGCTCCAACTGTAGCTCCTAAAACACTTCCATCTAAAGGATTTGTATCGAAGTCTACTCCAGGTGTTAAAGCAATTGCCCCAGCACAATCATCATTTGCAGGAGGACAAGCAGCTTGTGTTAATGCAGAGCTATCTTGGCTACAATTTCCATCATCATTATCTGTAATTGAAATTACCACATCAGTAGCATTAACATAAGGACCAAATGTAAACATTCCAATTGCTCCTGTAGATTGTGTTGCACTTCCTTGATCATCATCAATTGCTAAAGATGTTGAAGAACCCAAATCTGTAACATCTACCAAAATATTAAAACCTCCAGAATTTGCACAGTCATCTACAACAGTATACGCAACTGTAGCAGGTGTACAATTTAAATAGTTTATACAAAATTCTAAAACACCTTCTTCATCACTTCCATAATCCCATACTCTTAAGTAGACTGTATCACTTGGAGTTAAACCAGTAAAGGTCCTGTTTGCTCCATTTCCACACTCAACAGGATCTAAGGCAACTAAAGAACCACAAACACCTGTATACAGTTCTACTATAGTAGAAAAACCAGGATTTGTTATAAATTCAAAATCAAACTGACCTGAAGTAGGCACTGTTAAAGTAAACCATACATCGGCAGGAGTTGCATCTCCATCTACACAAGCTCCACTAGGAGCTACTTCACTTGCAGAATTAGTTGCACCAACATTACTACCCGTGTAAACCATAGTACAAGTACCATCAGAATTTGCAAATGGATCTAAATCTATTGCATTTGCACATTCATCATTTGATACTGGACAAACATTTTGAGTTAAAGCATCACTTACTTGATTGCAAGCCGCGTCATCATTATCTGTTATAGAAATAATAACATCTGTTGCATTAACGTAAGGACCAAATGTAAACATTCCAATAGTTCCTGTAGATTGTGCAGCACTTCCTTGATCATCATTTATATCAATAGATGTTGAAGACCCTAAATCTGTGATATCTACTAGAATATTAAAGCCACCAGAATTAGCACAATCATCAACAACTGTGTAAGTTACTGATGCATCAGTACATGAATTCTCTGTGATATCTAGAGTATAAGTTGTAGCTTGTGGAGTTGCCCATGTAGAAATCACTATATAATAAGTTTCTCCATTTGTCACTGTTAAGTCAAACTCTAAATCATCAGTAGCGCCTAAATTTGCAGCTCCTGCTCCAGCAGTAACACACATTGTTCCGATATCGGCACAATCATTATAAGCAAAAACCCCTGCATAAGTACTACCAATAGCTGTGAGACTCACATTAATAGATCCATCGATTGTTGAAGTATATTCATAAACAACATCATCACCATTTAAATGCGCGTTTCCAGATTCACAATCTGTACCTGGAACACCATCATAATCATCTCCATAATTTGCAGTATCATCCGAAGTATTATAAGGCAATGCTCCTACAACTATTGCTGATTCACAAACTTCTCCTAAATTTGGTTGTCTCCATCCAATAGGACCAACCCAATTTGAAGTACCATCACCAGCACAATCTGATTGCACATAAAATTCATATTCATTTCCTGGAATTAACATATCTACTACAAAAGGAATAGTAGCAATTCCAGGATGTGTAGCTGTCATTGTTTGTGATCCACCAGCAGTAACATCTACAACTTCAATATTCCAAAGTGTAGCAGTTCCTATTTCAGTCCAAGACAAACTACCATTTGTTGTATCTGTCGCACCAGCTAACAGACTAATTGGATCTGGACAAGAAGGCGGTGTAGCAGATGAAATTGTAGGCGACTGCATACAAAAACCATACTCATAAGCTGCGCCATTAGGATCATCATCATAAATTATTCTATACTGAAAGTTCGTAAGTTGATTGGCAGTAAACCCAATAATATTCAAAATTTCAGTATCGTAAGCAACAGGTGTTCCAGTACAAAAATCATCAAAAATATCAGTTAGTGTGCCTGGTAAAGAATCTAGTTCCCAATTTTCCCAAGTCATATTATCTGCATCATAGTATTGAAATCTAAGGAACTCTTCAGGTGATAGTTTGTAGAAAGCATAAGTTGTAGAAATGCTTAACCAAGTTTCTCCAGCGTTAAAAGCTGCAGTAAGATCTATTACTGGTGATTCTGCAGCAATGCTATCATCACTACCATTACCAGCATCATCATCGTCAAATGCAAAATTAGCATCCACAGTAGGATCAGCTTCAACCGCACCAGCGGCAGTACTGTATGTACCTGTTAATGTCCAATTGGTGTTAGGCCAATTTGCATTTTGGTCTAGTACTTGGGCATTTAAATTCGAATACATCGAAAAGGTTAGCGCAAACACTAAACCTAAAGTAATTTTTTTCATATTTGATTTAGTTTTTAGTTATTAATGCCTTCAAATTAATCATATTATAAATGAATGAAGACGGCATTATTGGTAAATCGATTAAGTGTAAAAAAAACAGACAAAATGCATCTTTTGTTTCATATATATTTTAAATAAAAAAAGCCACTTTATCAAAAGATAAGTGGCTTCAATATTATAATATACATAAAACTTTTTTTTACTCAACAAATTTATCCATAACTGCATCACTAACGCCCATATTACTAAAGCCTCCATCATTAAACAAATTCTGTAGTGTTACACGCTTAGTTAAATCGCTAAATAAAGTAATGGTGTAATTTGCACAATCCATTGCTGTTGCATTACCTAAGGGCGACATTTTTTCAGCATAAGAAATAAAACCATCAAACCCTTTAACACCTTGACCAGCAGTAGTTGGTGTTGGTGATTGTGAAATTGTATTCACTCTCACTTTTTTATCTCTTCCAAAGAAATAACCAAAACTACGAGCAATACTTTCTAAATAGGCTTTATTGTCTGCCATGTCATTATAATCTGGGAACACACGTTGTGCTGCCATATAAGTGAGTGCAACAATACTACCCCATTCATTCATTGCGTCAGCTTTATATAACGTTTGCATAACCTTATGAAAAGACATTGCTGAAACATCTGTTCCTTTTTGAGTCCAATCATATTTTTGATCTGTGTAAGGTCTACCTTTTCTAACATTCACAGACATACCGATTGAGTGTAATACAAAATCAATTTTACCTCCCAAAATTTCCATTGATTGCTCAACAAGATTTTGTAAATCCTCTTCAGATGTTGCATCTGCAGGAATAATTTGAGAACCTGTCTTTTCTGCTAAATCTTTTATTTGTCCCATTCGCATTGCAATTGGTGCATTTGTTAGTACAAAAGTCCCACCTTCTTCATGAACGCGTTCGGCAGTTTTCCATGCAATAGAGTTTTCATCTAAAGCTCCAAATATGATTCCTTTTTTTCCTTTTAATAAATTGTATGACATGTGATTTATTATTTAAATATTATTTTTAATCTTTCAAAAAAATTCATCTTCCCTTGTAATCGTTGCAAAGATGCATTAATCTCTTCAATATAGTTACTAGCAATAGAATTCATTTTAGCTTTATTATAAAGTTTATAAGCATCCATCAAATCTACTCTTAACTCATTAGCTTTGGCCATTTGATTATAAATTATTCCTTTATCAACACCAGAAACCTTAAGCGCTTCCTCACCAAACTTTAGCATTTCTTTATATTGACCTTTATCAATTAGAAAGTATGAATAGTTAGAATATGCAGCATAATATCCTTTAGAATACTTTATTGATAATTTGTAATGTGTTTCTGCTTTATCATAATCAACTAATTTATAATGAAATATCCAACCTAAATGATTGTGAGCTTTACCATAATCTGGGTAATCTAAAAGTACCTCAAGCAAAATATCTTTTGCTTCCACAATTTTGTTATCAGACAACAAAACATCGGCTTCAAAAAACAAACTATCAGCGTCTGTTCGATTCATAATTTTAAATTTAGATTCAAATATAGTATTAATTCAACAATTCTTTAGCGTGAGCGATAGCAGATAAAGACACGTCACTACCTCCTAACATTTGAGCTATTTCTACAATACGATCATTTTGATTAAGTTGTTTGAGTTGGGTTTGAGTCACATTATTAACATCCTCTTTAAAGACTTTAAAATGCGTGTCACCTTTAGATGCTATTTGTGGTAAATGAGTAATTGTAAACACTTGCATAGTTTTACTCATTTGCTGCATTATTATTGCCATTTTATTAGAAATTTCACCAGAAACTCCAGTGTCAATTTCATCAAACATTATCGTTGGCAACTGCATGTATTTAGATAATATTGATTTAATGGCTAACATAATTCTTGACAACTCTCCACCAGATGCCGATTTTTTTAACTCATTAAACTGACCTCCTTTGTTTGCAGAAAACAAAAATTGAAGATCATCACTTCCATTATTCAAAAAAGTACCTGTAGGTTCAAGTGTTATATTAAACTTTGCATTGGGCATTCCTAGAGTAGATAATATAGATTCTAATTGTGTAATTAATTTAGGAATCACAGCTACCCTCTTGTTATGAATTATTTCAGATTCTGAGAGTAATTTTGATACAATTGATTGAATTGCTAATTCTTTCTCTGAAATTATCATGTCAAGATTTTCAGTCTCAAAAACTTTAGATCCTAATTCCTGCTTAATCTGAAGTAATTCCTCTACACTAGACACTGTATGCTTTTGTAATAAATTATGAATTATTTGAAGCTTTGTGTTAACTTGTTCTAGTCTATTAGGATTTGCATCTAAACTCTCTTGTAAACTTTCAATTTCAGAACGTACATCATCAAGTTCTATTAAACTACTTTCAATACGTTCAAAAATAGAATGATACTGACTAGAATAGTCTGATAGTTTAGAAAACTGGTTTTTTAATTCAGTTAGATTAGAAACAATTCCTACCTCTTCATTATTTATGATATGATTAGATATAGATAACCGCTCTTTAATGTCTTCAACATTATTAAGCGTTTCGTATTCAATTTCTAGTGCTTCTAACTCACCTGAAACTAATTTAGCTTCCTCAAGTTCTTTCAAAAGAAAACTATGATAATCTAATTCTTTTATAGCTGTATTTTTCTTTTCTTGAAGCGACTTAAGTTCTACTTTCAGATCTTTAAACTCCTTTAATAAACTAGCATAAACCTGTAATGACGTTTGATTTTTTGCCAAAGCATCAATAACTTGGAACTGAAAATTATCATTTGTTAGTTGTAATGTTTGATGTTGCGAATGTATGTCTAGCAAACGCTCTCCTAAAATTTGCAAGCTATCTAAATTAACAGGTGTATCATTAATAAAAGCTCTTGATTTACCAGAGGGTAAAATTTCTCGTCTAATTATGGTTTGCGCCTCATAGTCAAGGTCTTCAGCTTTAAAAATAGACTTTAAATTATATTTTGCAATATCAAATGTAGCTTCGATAATACATTTTTTAGAATTATCTTTTACATGACTTAAATCTGCTCGCTTACCTAAAATAAGAGATAATCCACCCAAAAGAATAGATTTACCTGCTCCTGTTTCACCTGTAATAATTGTAAGTCCAGTATTAAAACTTACTTGTAAATGATCAATGAGAGCGTAATTTTTTATGGTTAAATTGGTGAGCATATTGAAAGTTAAAAAGCGTACTTATAAAATAATAATTAGCCTATCTAACAGAGATTAACTATGAATTATAAAAATAGGAATAAAAACGTAAACTCTAGAAATTAATATTGCGCCATTTTGAGGCATGCATTGGTGCAATTCTCGTTAAGGTTGATACTAAATCTGAAATATTAACTGTTGGTCCACCACTAAAGATATCTTGAATTTCTTCCGCTTTAGCATCAAAAAAGACACGCATCAAATAAGAATTTGGTCGTCTATCGTTCATTGTTTTTAATGACCCAATACTTTTTGCTATGGATTGTTTTGCTTCTTTTGAATCATTACTCATTTCATCCAGCCCACTTCTGTGATAGCTGTAAAGAACATTTCTGAATTCTTTGTATGTATCAGACAAGACATTATCAATTAAAATAAAACGAGACTGTTGGCCATCTTCAAGTTTCCAACCTTTATAACCTATTTGTTGGGAATAATTTAAAATCACTTGAGCTTGCGCATAATACTCTGCACCTCCTTTTGGTGAAAATGTATCAGCATCCATACCTAAAATCATGTACACATGATAAGCCAAAACAGAAATTAAATTAGACTCATATTGGTTAGGATTATACACCATATTCTGAAACTCTAAATATTGAAAATCAAAATCTTTGTCATTATAATTGTAAACTGGAGTGCTATAAGAAGAGCCGTAAACTGGTCTTGTAGATTGCACTTGAACAGAAGCTTGGAAGTTATCATTGTTGTAATCGTTGATATTAATTACCATACTACAATTGATGCGCTCTTGAGGTTTAAATGTTTTATCAGTCCATGTAGTATTATTAACAAACTCTTTAAGCTGTCTTTCCAACGTTTTAAAAATTTGTACGTTTTCATTTCCAGTAAGCTGAGCATTTACAACAACCTCACAATTTAGTTCTTGTGAAAATGATTGAAAAGAACATACTAGTATTAATAAATAAATAATTTTACGCATGCTGTTGTTTAATAATTTGTTGCATTAAATCTTTTGCAACTTCAGTTTTAGATTTCAATTGGTGTTCTATTACCTCTTCTGAATCTGTTATAAAAGTAACTTTATTTGTTGAACCACCAAAACCAGCTCCTTTGTCATTAAGAGAATTTAATACGATTAAATTTAGGTTTTTTGATTCTAACTTACCTTTAGCATGCTCTAGTTCATTGTTAGTTTCTAGAGCAAATCCAACTAAAAATTGATGCTTTTTTATAGCGCCTAAGGATTTTAAAATGTCTTTTGTTTTTTCTAACTCAATACTAAACGCTGAAGCTACCTTTTTTATTTTTATGTCAGAAACATTTTTTGGTTTGTAATCTGCAACAGCAGCTGAAAGCACAGCAATATCAACGCTATCAAAATACTTATGTGCTGCATCATACATCTGAGAAGCATTCCTGATTTTTGTAATATTTATAAGATGATGAGATACATTTTGATGGGTCGGTCCAGTAATAAGTTCGACTTCAGCTCCTAGGTTTGCAGCAGCTTTGGCTATTTCAAATCCCATTTTACCGCTTGAATGATTCCCTATAAAACGAACAGGATCAATTGCTTCATACGTTGGTCCAGCTGTAATTAAAATTTTTTTACCACGAAGTGGAAGTTGGTCTAAAACATCATTTTCAATAAAACCGATAATATCTTCAGGTTCAGCCATACGACCTTCTCCTACCAAACCGCTCGCTAACTCTCCAGAAGTTGCTGGAATCATAATGTTTCCAAACGATTTTAGTTTTTCAAAAGATGATAGCGTAGACGGATGCTTATACATATCTAAATCCATTGCAGGCGCAAAATAAACTGGGCATTTCGCTGAAAGATACGTCGCCAATAACAAGTTATCACAAGTACCATTCGCCATTTTGGACATTGTATTTGCAGTTGCAGGTGCAATTACAAAATAATCAGCCCAGAGACCGAGCTCAACATGATTATTCCACATTGCATTATCATCGTCGTCATTTGTGAATGAAGAATGAACTGGGTTTTTAGATAATGTTGAAAGTGTTAAAGGGGTAATGAAGTCTTTAGAAGCAGGCGTCATAACGACTTTTACGTTAGCACCTGCTTTTATAAATAGTCTAACTAGACTAGCTGTTTTGTAAGCGGCAATACCAGCAGTAATGCCTAAGAGTATATTCTTACCGCTTAAAATAGACATGCTTATATTTATTTATTATTCCTGAACGTCGTCATCAGTATTTCTGTAGTAGATTTTATCATCTAACCATTCTTGTACTGCTAATGCGTGAGGCTTAGGTAATTTTTCGTAGAATTTAGATACTTCAATCTGTTCTTTGTTTTCAAAGATTTCTTCAAGACTGTCGTTATAAGTAGCGAATTCTTCTAACTTATCAACTAATTCTCTTCTAATATCTGTATTAATTTGTTCTGCTCTTTTAGAAATTACAGAAATCGCTTCATAAATATTTTCTGTTGGCTCATCAATGATGTTTCTATCATAAGTTTGAGTCGTAACAGGAGCATTGGTTTTCTTTAAATCTGTCATAATATGTATGATTAACTTTTGGTATTGAATTGTTGTAATTGAGTTTGCATTTCCTCATTCATTTTGGAGACTTCATCAGTTCTTTCTGAATTGGGATAATACTTATAAAACGTATTGTAATAGCCCAAAGCTATATTTAATCGCTTTTCTTTTTTCTGTTTGATACTATTTATCGCTAATTTATAAGCTGAATCCAATCTGTAAAACATGGCTTCTTCTCTGAAACTTGTTCCAGGGAAATCTACCAAGAAATTATCAAATGCTTTAATTGCCGCTTCATAATCTGAAGATTCAAAATAAGCAATTCTATTGTATTGTTTTGCAATTTCAAAAGCCTTTTTTTCTAACTTAAAATCTAATTCTTTAATCAACTCATTAACTTGAGGTAAATAATCAGATTCTGGATACTTATTTATAAATAATTGTAATTTCTCAAGAGCTTCAATGGTTTCTGCTTGCTCTTTGGAATATACTGGAGATAACTCATAATAGCTCTTACATGACAAAAAAGAAGCCTCTTCAGCCTTGTCACTTCTTGGGTAACTATTTTCAAAACGTTCAAAATGATAACCAGAGATGTGGTAATCTTTCATTTGGTATGAACACATAGAACTCATAAACATGATACGCTCTGCTTGAGGTTTTCCTCTATATTTTGGCAAAACTTGATCAAAAAGTTTTGCTGCTTTTACATACTTACCGTTTTCGAAAAGTTCTGTAGCCATGTTAACCTTAGTCCCAAGATCTTCAGATTTCAAAGCTTTTTGATACTCACTACATGATGATACAGTGATAACTAATAAAAGGATGTAAATTAATTTCTTCATAAATAAAAAACAGGTTGCAAAAGTACGTATTTATAACGTATAATAAAAACAATTATTTGATGCTAAAATAAACGTTGAATAAAGACCAACAGTATGTTTAAGTATATTTTAACTTTTTAGAAATTAATCTAGGACTTGAAGTGCATCTTTAATGTCTTTTTTCAAAGATATTGACGCTTCAACCAAAGGCAATCTCACATTCGATTTAGCAAGTTCAAGTGCGTCTAAAACTGCTTTAATTCCAGCTGGATTATTTTCAGAAAAAATTAAGCGTGTTAATTCCATTAGTTGAAAGTGAATTGCATATGCTTCTTTTGCTTTTCCTTCTAATCCCAATCGTATCATTTTTGAAAACTGCTTAGGCAACGCTTGTCCTATTACAGAAATTACTCCTGCTCCACCAGCCAAAACAACACCTAATACTAGATCGTCATCGCCAGAAATCACTGAGAAATTATCAGGTTTATCTCTGAGTAATTTTAAATATTGGTGCATATTATTTCCAGCTTCTTTAACTGCAATAATATTGTCAAAATCTTCTGATAAACGCAAAATGGTCTCAGGCGTCATATTTGAAGATGTTCTCCCAGGAACATTATACATTATAATATCTACAGGGCACACTCTTGAGATGGCTCTAAAATGCTGATAAATGCCTTCTTGTGTTGGCTTACTATAATACGGAGATACAGATAAAATAGCATCCATCTCACTTAAATCTGTAGCTTCAATCTCACGAATAACATCAGCTGTATTGTTTCCTCCAATACCTATAACTAATGGCACTCTATGATCATTAGCTTTCACTATAGTAGCAACAATTTGTTGCTTTTCTTCGCTAGTAATCGTTACACTTTCTCCTGTTGTGCCAGATATTACAATATAATCCGTACCATTCACAATATTGTAATCCACCAGATCCACAAGAGCTTTATAATCTACAGTTAAATCATCATGAAAAGGTGTAATTATTGCGACACCAGTACCTTGAAATTTTGTCATTTATATTTTATTTAAAACCGTTAAGTATTTTTTAAGTTCATTTTTAAAAAGCTGAATGCTTTTTGATTTTACATCTATCATTAAATCAAACATTCGTTTATCGTCTTTAATTAATCCAACTTTAAAATTGGCTTTTGAAGCGGCTGTAATAAGCTTTAACTCTAAACTTTCATTATTGTAGTAGCTAATTAAAACATCAAAGTCAGTGTCTATAAATGACTGAAGATCAACATTATTAATTCTCCCTTTCCAACCAAAATCCTTTGGATTAAAATAAGTATCCCAAAGCGGATTCGCATCTTTAGCGTCTTCAACGAAGGCTATAATTTTTGTTTTTGCAGGCAGAATTCCAAGGTCTTTAAAATAGCTTCTAAATACATCAAAATCTGAAAATTCATTCATATTTAAAATCACTCCAACAGAATTCATCTTCAAATTACTAACAGCTACCTGACGTGCATTTAGCAACTTGTTAATATATTTTTGGTTAGAATTTGCCTTAAATGCTTTTAAAATCATTTATATTTATGCTTTGTACAAATGTAGTAAAAAAGTCACTGCATGTTTTGTTAACGATTGCATAAATCCCATATGAAAAACATCTTTTTTTTAGCTTGCTTATCCATCATTCTGTTTACGTCCTGCAGGTCAAAAAATCTTTATAAAATTGAAGCGCAACAGATTGCTATAACTGATAGTCTCAAAACCAATAAATCAATTGAAGCCTTTGTCACACCTTATAGAATTCAAATTAATAAAAGCTTGGATAGTGTGATTTCCTTTGCTAAAGACACCTATTCAAAAAAAGACGGGCAATTTAATACTGCAATTGGTAATATGATGGCTGATGCTGTTTTTGAACAAACCAATCCTGTATTTCAATCAAGAACAGGAGAAACTATTGATTTAGTATTGCTTAATCATGGAGGTATTAGATCTATAATTTCTAAAGGCGATGTGTCTAAAAGAACTGCTTACAAAGTGATGCCTTTTGAAAACTCTGTCGTTGTTGTTAAAATGAAAGGTAATAAAATCAAAGATTTAGTTGATTACTTAGTTAGAGAACAAAAAGCGCATCCAATTTATGGCATGGAAATTATTTTAGATGATGCATTACAGTTAAAATCAGCAACCATTAATGGTGAAGCCATTGATAACACTAAATTCTATTTTGTAGCTACAAATGACTACCTATACAATGGAGGTGATCAAATGACTTTTTTTAAACCAAATGAGGGCTTACATGAGCTTGATTACAAAATAAGAAATGTATTAATCGATTATTTTACAAAAAAGGACACCATTGCACCTATGATTGATAACCGATTTATTCAGAAAACACAATAACCTAATGAAAAGAAGAGATTTCATACAACAGACTGCAGCTAGTTCTGCACTAATTGCACTAGGAAGCATTGGGTTAACATCTTTTAAGTCATCACAAAAGAAGATCACTATTTTACATACAAATGACGTACATAGCCATATTGACCCATTTGGTCCCGATGATGGTCGTAACCCTAATAAAGGTGGTGTTGCTAGACGTGCAAGTCTTATAGAATCAATTAGAAAAGAAAATCCGAATACCTTACTATTAGATGCAGGAGATATTTTTCAAGGCACACCGTATTTCAATTATTATGGTGGTGAATTAGAATTTAAACTTATGAGCATGCTCAAATACGATGTTGCTACTATTGGAAATCATGATTTTGATAATGGCATCAACGGATTATTTGCCCAATTACCACATGCCGATTTTGACTTTGTTTCAGCAAATTATGATTTTTCAAACACAATCATGGATACACATGTGAAGCCATATAAAATTATTTTTAAAGACGGAATTAAGATTGGAATTTTTGGTTTAGGTGTAGAACTGATGGGCTTAGTAGATCAAAAATTATACAAAGAAACTGTGTATAATAATCCTATTGAATCTGCTCAGGATATGACTCGTATTTTAAAAGAAAACGAGCAATGTGATCTTATTATTTGCTTATCGCATTTAGGCTATAATTATGCTACAAAACCAAATAAAATTGGCGATTTAAAACTTGCAGAATCAACAAAGGACATCGATTTAATTATTGGTGGTCACACACATACATTCTTAGACAAACCAACAGTTGTTACCAATCTAGAAGGTAAAAAAACTTTAGTTAATCAAGTTGGTTGCTATGGAATAAATCTTGGTAAAATCGATTTTTATTTTGATTCGAATAAAAACAAATCTGCTAATGGCACTTCAATAGTTGTTTAAATTAGTTAATCAAAAACACCTTCAACTCTAATATCGCGTAACTGTTTTGTAGTGTTTACAAAATAATCACTCAATTTCATTTTTTTGTCATTATTCCTCATCGTATGATGATCGTAAACATATTTATAAAGTAAAAACAAACCACTTATATGAAGTGCTCTTTCAAACACTTCAAATAACCAATAATAAATATATAAAGCATTTATGTAATGTAGAACATCAGAAAACACAAAACAAAACACCATTAATAAAAAGGTAATTGATTGTGCATTTTCTTTACTTAAATATACTGCAAAAGCAAAGTAAGTAAGTGCTATTAAAGTGACACCGTGAAATATGTATAAAACTAAGTTAGTATCGTCTACAAAATTCTCTTTAGCGACTTCATAAAGTGCGTATAAAAAATATGAATTTAATAATAGTACAAGAATCAAATATACAGACGCGAAACTATCAAATTTAATTTTTTTATGAATTCCTAATAATATAAAAATAAGAAGTAAGTACCCAACTATAAAGGCACTCTTAGAAAACTTCAACATAACCTCTCCAAAACTAAATACTGATAAGGCATCTCCAATAAAAAACACAATAAATGTAGTAAGAAACACATTTTGCATTTTATTTAATTGGCAAAAGTAAAATGTCATTAATATGGTTACAGTGATTAGCTTTACAATTTTGGGAACCAAAATAGAATCAAAAAAGGTTGCTATTGATGCACTAATAACAATAAAAGCAAGGACAATAGCTAAAACAAAATTTGGTTTAAATTTGTGAGCATTTTTCATAATGATTTCATTAAGTAGGTAAGCAAATATATGAAAAAAATTACACTTAAACGGTATTTTTATACGTTTTAACGATTAAACAAGAATTTTGTTCTTCAATAAAAAGGTTCTTAGACTTTTTTCGTCTAAAGAAAAAACCAATTAACAATTATGAAAAAGTACCTTCCTTTAGCTTTAAGAATTATAGTAGCATTAATTCTAATTCAAACGTTGCGATTTAAATTCACAGCGCATCCTGATAGTGTATATATTTTCACTCAAGTTGGTTTAGAACCTTTTGGTCGAATTGGAATTGGCATAGCAGAACTTATTGCTGGAATATTATTACTTTTCAGAAAAACAGCATGGGCTGGTGCTACATTAACTATTGGGATAATTGGAGGAGCAATACTAATGCACTTAACACAATTAGGCATTGACGTTAATGGAGATGGTGGTGTTTTATTTTCAACAGCTTTAATAACATTTACACTGTCAGTAATTATTTTATTTTTATACAGAACAGATATTCCTATTTTAGGAAAACGCTTTTATTCAGGCACATGAACATCTTGATGATCATAATCGATCATTTTTCTATGTTGTAGTCGTGACTGGAGGTAAAAAAACAAAAATGCAAACACTAAAAACATAGAGCACAGTAGATTCAGTATAAGAAAATCTACAATGTAGAAATATGCCAGTTGAATGACTTCTGAAAACATAATACATATTGCTCCAATCAATAAATTCATTGATTTCTTATCATCTCTATACATATAATTTATAAGTGCTATTGCCATTAAAAGCATAACTACAGCATTATAAAATAACTCTAAATAATACTCACTATTTATTAGTTCTTTCTTGGTTGTATCTGAAACAAAGTAAACAAAGAATAGTCCCAATATTCCTAATAGTCCAATTTGAACTGGAAACTTTAGAAATGCTTTCTTAAAATTCATTGTAATAGCAATTCTAGCTATCAAAAACAGATATGATGTTATATAAAGACTGTTACCTATGTAATAATAGTAGTCAACTTCAGGCGTAATATCAAAATTGACAACCCAAGTTACATAATTAAATATTTCAGAAATTGTAAAAAACACTAAAAACATCAAGAAAAAAGGATGCTTATTCTTGACTCTTATAACATATAAAATTGTAAGTAACGCAACAGATAAAGCTCTCACTCCAGCAGCTTCTATCTCTAGTCCTTTAAATTGAAGTCCAAGAAAAAATAAGCTAAGCGCAAGAATCAATGCTCCTAAAAATTTCCCTATTTGCATAATCTATTGAATTAATAACAAA
>NZ_JBGCCX010000165.1:0-8815 GCF_045105015.1 Psychroserpens sp. | reverse complement strand
GTTGCCTAAGGTATCTGTGGTTTCTTTACTCATATTTTTTCCACATGCAGAACCTGCACCATGATTTGGATAAAGAATTAAATCATCATTAAGCGGCATGATTTTATTTCGAAGCGAGTCGAAAAGTAAACCTGCAAGTTTGTCTTGAGTTAATTCGGCAATGACTTTCTGAGCTAAATCTGGTCGTCCTACATCACCAATAAATAAAGTATCTCCTGTTGCAATACCATGTTCGTTACCAAACTCATCGATTAATAAAAAGCATGAGCTTTCCATTGTATGACCTGGTGTATGAATCACTTTTATTTGATAATCTCCAAGCCTAAATATTTGACCATCTTCGGCTAATGTTGCCTTAAATCCGGGTTGCGCTGTTGGTCCATATACAATTTCAGCACCAGTTTTTTCGCTCAAGTCTAAATGACCCGAAACAAAATCGGCATGAAAATGTGTTTCAAAAACATATTTGATTTTAGCGTTATCATTTTTCGCTCTATCAATGTAAGGTTGAACTTCTCGAAGCGGATCAATGATTGCTGCTTCGCCATTGTTCTCAATATAATAAGCAGCGTGAGCTAGACATCCAGTATATATTTGTTCTCCTTTCATAATAGTTTATTTGTTTTAACAGATTATAGTATAAAAATAGTCGTTATTAAAACACAAACATGTAACTTAAGTTACAATAGAACATTACTTTGTTAATTCTTGATATATAATATAGATGCCCATTATCAAAACAAACCAACCAAAGCCTTTTTTTAATTTTTTTCCGTCAATAAATTTTGAAAAATAAATGCCAATGAAAATTCCAACTACTGAAAGCGTTGTAAAAAGGAGTAAAAATTGCCAGTCAATATTAATATTTTCAATATCTCCTATAAAACCTATTAAAGATTTAATAGCAATGATTAATAGTGAAGTTGCTACTGCCTTTTTCATTGGAAGCTTTGCTAGAAGCACTAGAGCTGGAATGATTAAGAATCCACCTCCTGCTCCAACGATTCCTGTTAAAACACCTACTAGTAGGCCTTCAATAACTATAAGAGGATAATTATATACTACTTTTGTATTGGCTTCTATTTCGTCTCGTTTATTTTTTATCATTGAGAAGGAAGCCAAAAGCATAATAATAGCAAAGAATAACATTATCGCAATATCCTTAGTCACATTAAATGTTCCTATAGAAAATAAATAATCGGGAATTGCAGGTACTATAAACTTTCTGGTCGCATAAACTGCTATGAAAGCGGGAATTGCAAAAACTATAGCTGTTTTATAATCAACAAGTCCTTTTTGCATATTTCTTATGGCTCCTACTAATGCAGAGACTCCAACAACAAATAGAGAATATGCTGTAGCAGTCACAGGATTAATAAAAAGGAGATATACTAAAATTGGAACGGTTAAAATAGAGCCACCTCCACCTAAAAGTCCCAAGACTATACCAATTACAAGTGCTCCTAAATACCCAAATATTTGTTGTATATCCATGTTATAATAATTTCAATCAAATCTAATTTGAATTTGAAAGGAGTTTGGTAACAAAAGTTACTTTTACAGATCAATTACCTTAATATTATTTCTGTGAAGTTCTATTTTTTTATCAATTTCTAATTTTTTTAATAATCTTGAAATCACAACTCGTGAGGTATGAAGATCTCTTGCAACCTCTTGATGGGTAACATGAATAATTTCATTATGATTAACCATGGCTTTATCTTTCAAATATTTAAATAAACGTTCATCAAGTCTTAAAAAAGCAATAGTATCAATAGCATGAAGCAATTCAGTCATACGATCATGATAACTCTGTAAAATAAATCTTTGCCAACTTTTGTATTTACTTAACCATTCTTCCATTTTTTGAACAGGAACCATAATCAAATCAGTATCTGTCTCTGCAACAGCTCTAATTTCACTTTTGGATTGACCTAAGCAACAAGAAAGGGTCATTGCACAAGTATCACCACTTTCAATAAAATATAAAATAAGTTCATCTCCATTTGCATCTTCACGAAGAATTTTAATTGCTCCACTTAACAGAAGAGGCATTGATCTTATGTAATCTCCAATTTCTATAAGTTGAAAACCTTCTACTACATTTTTATAAATACCTACATCATTAATCTCATTGAGCAATTCGTCTTCAAATAAGTAACCGTAGTTTTGTTTTAAAACTTCTAACATACATTCATTTTATGCTTTAAAGATAAAAATTGTAAATATATAACTGTAATAGAAATTCATTATATATGAATTCAATGTAATCGAAGTACTTATTAAAAACTATAAAACGTTGATCTTACTTTGTGGTCTCTCGTAAAATTAATTTCGTTTTAATAGTTTGAGTTATAGGCTTAGTTTTCTCTTTATTTTTTAAACGATCAAGTAAAAGTTTAACTGATGCTTTTCCAATGTCTAAAGTATGCTGAGAAATAGTTGACAACTTTGGATCAGTAAACTGAAGAACATTGTCGTCGGAAAAGCCAATAATTGATATATCTTGTGGTAGTTTATATCCTAATTTTAATGCTTTTTGAAGCGCAACGACACCAGTAATATTATCGATTGAAATAATTCCATCAATAGAAGAATTATGACCTAGCAAATTTTGAATAGTGTCATCAATTACCTCATTTCTTTTAGTAGTAATGATAATTGGTTCTCTATTGTAATTTGGAGTTTCTTTCAAGGCTTGAACATAACCTTTAGTCCTTAGTTTACCAACACTTAAATCATCAATATTACTAAGCAAAACAATATGAGATCTGCCTTCAGAAAGTAGGTGCTTCGTTGCTTCATATGCAGCTCCAAAATCATCAATAATGACTTTATCACAGGCGATGCTTTCAGAAACTCTATCAAATAAAACTATTGGAATATTTTGGTTAAGTATCTCATTGATATGATCAATATTCCCAGAAATTTGAGATTCTTCAGCTATAGACATGATAAAACCATCAACGCTTCCATTAGAGAGTAATTGCAGACTGTTTATTTCTTTAGATTTATCTTCATTAGATAAACAGGTAATAATATTATAACCTTGTTTTGACGCTTCTTCTTCTATTGCCAAAAGTGCTTTAGCAAAAAAATGATTTAGAATGTTAGGAATAATAACACCAATGGTATTAGTCCTACTGTTTTTAAGACTAATAGCAACTTTATTAGGTTTATAATTGAGGTGTTCTGCTAATGCTTTAACACGTTCTATAGTATCTTGACTAATTTCTTCGCTATTATGTAAAGCCTTAGAAACAGTAGATACTGATACGTTTAATTGTTCTGCAAGTTGTTTTAATGTAACCATTTATATCATAAATAAATACTTTTATAAAAGTACATTCTTTTTAATATATGCTAAAGTGTTGTTTTATTATTTTTTTATTAATTTCAATGTTTGGGTTTTACTTTCTGAATTAATTTTAGCCAAATAGATCCCTTTATTTAAAGTTATAGCACTGATGATTACTTCATCAGTATTAGGTGTTAGAGTATGAACTAATTTACCTGATAAATCAAAGACTTGAATGGATTCTATTTTTTGAAGTCCTTTAATATTCCATGAATCAGTCGTTGGATTAGGTGAAACTTCTACTCCAATAAAGTCAAATTCAGATAGATTTAGACTTGTTCCTGGGTTTACTGAAAAATAAAGATTGTCAAAATAAGCTATTCCTGTATCAAGATCTGATAATGTACCAATTTTGTATTGAAAGAACTTATCCAAACTAAATCCTTGATTAGTAAAGAACGTTAGAGGAATATCAACACTAGTCCATGTGTTAAACACAAAAGATTCTTGAGTTGGTAGTTCATAAAAATACTCTTGAACAGTACCATCTTCTTCAATTAAAATCATTCTAATTTGAGTAGCATCACTTGTCCAATATTCAAAATGAAAATAATTATAAGCACTTACATCTGTTACTGTACCAGAATCTGTCCCTTCTCCATAACCAGCAATAGAAAAATCTAATTTTAATGTGTTATTTACTGTATTTGTTGGATCTGTATCAACAATTGAGCTTTCTCCAAAAACATAATCGCTGACCCAAACATTAGTAAAGCCTCCAGTATCACCATATACACTTAAAACTTCATTGTTAGGAGTACTAGGAATTTGCGATGGTATATCTAGCTCTGGAATATTAGTTCCACCAGCAATATCGTCAACTAAATACGTACCGACTTGACTATTATTAAAATCTGGAAAAAAGACTAATAAATCATAGTTACCTAGAGCACTAGGGAAATCTAAACTAATATCTTGCCAATCAGTTCCAGTTGTAGTAAATGAGAGTTCAGTATTGGGACCTGTTCCCCCTTCAAATTTTAAAAGATGAGTTCTAGTTCCGTAATCTGCAATTGGTTTAATTCTCAATGTAATGGTGTTATTATTATCATCTGACAAATCTAAATTTTCTGCTAAATTTATTTGTGCTGTATCAAAAGGCAAACCTCCTCCAGCAATTGATGCAACTATATTTCCTGCATCATCTACCAAAGTAAAAGAACAATCTAAGCAATTTATAACATCTTCTGGCTCTTCAAAATCTATGGGCATGGTTTGCGAAAAAGATAAAGAAATTGATACTATAATTAGTATTTGAACAATTGTTTTCATGGCTATTGTGAGATAAAAAAAAGCCATAATGCATAAGCAAATATGGCTTTTACTATTAATATATAATCAATTATTTCTTGATTAACTTCATTGTTTTACTTTCACTCTCAGAATTAATTTTAGCAATATAAATACCTGAAATTAAATTTGAAGTATCAATTGTAACTTCATTTGAATTAGGATTTAAATCAACAACTTGTTTTCCAAGTACATCATAAACCTGTATTGAATTGATTTGTTTTGTTGAATTTATATTCCATCCAGAAGTTGTTGGGTTAGGATATACAGTAAATTCATTAAGTTCTGAAGACTCTAGTGAAAGAGTTGAATTTTCGTCAATTGTAATTCCTCCTAAAGCATCATATGCAGCATCAAATGACATATCAATGTTAATGTTAGGACCAGTCATATTGAATCCGTATTGAATGTGATCACCAACAGCCGATTGAGCAGCAGCTAAAGTGATGGTGAAATTACCTTCACTTAAATCATAAGTATAAGACGTAAAAGAACTGTAATCTGGTGCAAATACTTTGATAAATGCTTCATAAGTAATTGGATAATCTAAAGTAGAGTCATCTAATGTGTTACTAACAACTTGTCCATTGAATGTTATAGATGTTCCTGCTAATGAATCATCTTCTAGATAATAAGTAGCATCCATGATTTTATTCCCAGTAAGGTTACCTGTTTGCCAAAATCCATCTGTATCATTAAGTCTATTTGGCTTTAGAGTTACAGAACCATCCATATTGTCTTCAACAACAAGATCTACTGTTCCCCATCCAGAACCAAATACATATCCACTTCCGTTTGCAGGAGTTTCGAAAACATTCATAAATCCAATCCATCCTGTACCCTCTGTACTTGTAGGATCAAAATTAATAGCTGTTTGAGCTGTAGCTGGCAATAATGCCATAACCATTAATGCAATAAAAATGTAATTTTTTTTCATAGTATAAAAGTATTTAGTTAATTAATTATTAGTTATTTGAATGTATGCTTATCATACTTTGACAAGATAATCATACTATAGTTTAATTTCAATGTTTTCGCCTTTACAAAAATCATACAACACGAAAATATCTTCAAAGTCTTAGCGTTTAAGGTAGTTATAAGTGATTAAAGGATACACTCAACTGTTAAACATTTTAACATTATAACTTTGTGTAGTGGTAATGTTGTGTTGATTACAGGATTGTAGTGTTTACTTTAATGTTATTTTGTTAGCCAATCTCTGATTATTAAAATTTCAGAGACTCATTCTTGTCCCATAAACCCCAAAAAGCACCAACATCACCTTCATCACCAACTTTCCATGATTCGTCAAAAGAAGAAAAGTAAAACATTTCAATACCGTCTTCTTTAGACCATTGTTGTGAATTAAGGAAATATTTAACAGCGTTAATATGCGAGGGAATAGAACCTTCAAAATTAGATCCAAAATTCGGCCAACCTGTTTCTGTAACTATTACCTTTTTACCTTTAGCAGCAACAGTTGCTTGAGCAAACATTTCCTTCATATATAAGAGCGAATATTCTAATGGGCAACCTTCCCAGAAAGGATAACAATTTGCTAATATGACATCACAAGCTTCAGTGATTCTTGGTCTTTCAGTAAACTCATAATAAGCATCGACGTAACCCATTGGAATTTCTTGAGGAATAGCCTCTCTTACTTGACTCATAAAATCGAGTAATTCGTTTTCAGTTAAATCGCCACGATACATCACTTCGTTACCAACTGCTGCAATATCTACATAACCTTTCTTAGCCAATTTTATTAAGCCCAAAATTTCTCTTTTATTTATGTCATCATCATTACCTAACCAAGCACCAACTAGGGTCTTAATGCCATATTGGTGAGCAATTTCAGGAATTAACTCATTTCCATCAGTACATGAAAACGTTCGAATCCATTTTGTATATGGTTTAATAATTTTCATTCGTCTGTGAATTTGTTCTTCTGAGATTTGATCACCAGCCTCTTGTCCTTCTTCATATGGACTAAAACAAAGACCATGCATTCCACTTTGTAAGGTGTCTTTAAATAACTTTTTTAATTCTTTTTCAGATTTTTCAGCAAGATTTACTCCTGCCAAAGCCATTATTTTTCCAGCTCTAACCGACATTATAATTCTCTTTAGTAATTGTTTGTTTTCGTTTCAATTTTATTGTTTCTGATAAAGTTTCATCATTATCTATATTTTCAATAGTCTTTGCTCGCTTATCAAGCTCAATTCTAACTTCACCAGCACTTTTTTCAGTAATTGCGTAATTACGCATAATATACATTGCTGCAAGAGTACCAACCATAGGAAAAAAACAAAAGAAAGCATGCAACCCATCAACAGCAGATTGCTGATCTGTAGTGGCTAAATCTGAATTAAAACCAACCACCCAAATAATAAGACCACTCAAAGCACCAGCTATGGCAAAACCAACCTTAACCATCCACCAATAAATAGCACCAAAAATACCTTCTCTACGTTTTCCTGTATTGAGTTCATCAACGTCTATAATATCTGCAGTCATAGACATCATTATAGTAAATAAACTTCCTATACCAAATGAAAAAAACGGAAGCGCTATGATGTACATCCATGGTTTTCCAGGAACAAATAAGAACCATAACATTATATAACCTATAATTGAAATTCCTTGAGCAAGCATAAATGCTTTTTTCTTACCAAAGACCTTAGACATTTTAGTTACAACAGGAATAACTATAAATGTAGTACCTAAAGCACCTAAACAACCAAATAAAGACACCCAAATACCTGATGCTTCTGCATCACCATTAAATAATTTGTAAACAATTACAAAAAAAGTAAGGGCTGCTACAGTATTAAAAGCATTAAAAATTAAAAATGTAGCTGCACATATTTTTTTAAACTCTTTTATCTTAAACGCTTCTATAAAACTGTCATAAATTATTTTTAAACTATTTCCAATATTACCTCTGTTTAATGGTTCATAATCTTTATCAAGTGTTGACTCGCTTTTAATAAATAGCGCAGGTACCATTGCACAAATTGCACAAGGTATAGCTACCCAAACTGATAACTGCCTTACTGCTACATCTGCTGATGGAAACCAATTTGGATCGTACATAATAATCCAAAACAAAGGAGCAATAACCCAAGCCCATTGTCCAATAAATTGGGCAATTGCCATTATATTAGTACGCTCATGAAAGTCATCACTCATTTCGTAACCCATTGCTACATAAGGCACGCCAAAAAATGTAATCCCTAAATAAAAAACTAAAGACCACAAAAAGAAATACCAAAAATTATATTGCAGTGTATTATCTCTAAAAAGTTGCCACATGATAATGTAGGAAACACCCATTACAATAGCACCAATAAATACATACTGTCTTCGACGTCCCCATTTAGATTTTGTATTATCAGAGATGAAACCCATTATAGGATCTGTGATTGAATCGAATATTCTTGGTGCAAAGAAAATCACGCCCCACATCCAACCAGGGAAACCAAGATCTTCCACTAAAACAACCATAAATATCCCCATAATTGCTGGGAACATTTGGTTGGCAAACATACCAATGCCAAATGCAATCTTTTGGGACATTGGAACTTTGTGTGATGTTATAGACATACTAAATTATTTTTATAAACCTAAAATTCATAAACTAGGAATTACAACTGTTTGTATTGCTTGTCCATCAATTTTTAGATTAATGCTTTTGTTATTTAATTTTAAATTGAAATTTTTCGCTTTTGCTTCTTCATTGAACAAGACAACCACAATTGAATTATCTGGATTTTTAACTGAAGTAACCATTATACTTTTATTAGTATTTTGAACACCAATTACAACTGCACCTGGCCGAATATATCTACTGAACTGAGACATGGTATAATAAATTGGCGTAAAATATACTTCATCATTATCTGGATCAACGATGACTGGAGCTACGCACCAATTTTCAAACCAATTCGGACCACCTTTTTTGTCTAAAACCATATTCCAATCGATCCATCCATCAACCCAATTATTTAGGCATCCAATAATGTCTCTGGCATATCTGTTTACTGGAGCGTATTTTGGATGTAAATGTTTATCTTTTTCAGAAGCCCAGTCCCAGCCCCAATCTGTTGCTTCTTTAGACCAATACCATTTATCATCTTTCCATTTTGGTATTTCGGAATCTACACA
>NZ_JBGCCX010000164.1:0-31225 GCF_045105015.1 Psychroserpens sp. | reverse complement strand
AAAAGAGAAGTATAAAGGAAAAAAAATGGCTCCTGCATTTAATGCACTCCATACATTTTTATACTTACCAAATGAGACAACTCATAATGGAACTCATATAAAAGTAGCAGATGATTTAAAGCGAACAATGAACACGGTTATCATGGCTTTAGTTCCATGTTTAATCTTTGGAATGTTCAATGCTGGTTACCAACATTATTTAGCTCTAGGAGAGATTGAAGCATCTAGTGGGTTTTTAGGGACAACTTTTTGGACTTTTGACAATCTTGTTGTTGGACTTTGGCAAGTATTACCACTAGTCATTGTTTCTTATGGAGTTGGCCTTGCTGTAGAATTTTTATTCGCAGTAATTAAAGGACATGAAGTAGAAGAAGGTTATTTGGTTACAGGGATGTTAGTGCCACTAATTGTTCCAGTTGATATTCCTTTATGGATGTTAGCTGTTGCAGTAGTTTTTGGTGTGGTTATAGGTAAAGAAGTTTTTGGTGGTACTGGAATGAATATTTTAAACCCAGCTTTAACCATTAGAGCATTTTTATTCTTCGCTTATCCAACTTGGATGTCTGGAGATAAAGTTTGGGTACATGGCGCAGTAGAGCGTGATCAAATGATAGCTGCTGGAGAAAATGTTGATGCAATAACAGGTGAAACACTTTTAGGATATTATGCGAAATCGGGTCAAGAATTAACAATTGCTGGTTCTAATGGAGCAGCTGATGTTGTGACAACTTATGGTGATCGTGCATCAGAACTATATTCAATTTGGGACATGTTTTGGGGTATCATTCCTGGTTCAGTTGGAGAGACATCAAAGTTCCTTATCATCATCGGAGCTTTATTTCTGATTTTCACCAAAATTGGTAGTTGGAGAATTATAATTTCAACACTAATAGGAGCGTTAACAATGGGGTTAATATTTAACGGTGTTGTTGATGCAGGATGGATTGGAGAGTCTAGTAAATTCTATGGATTAATGAGTGTGCCGTTTTGGCAACATTTAATTATTGGTAGTATTTTGTTTGGTGCTGTATATATGGCAACCGATCCAGTAACAGCCTCGCAAACAAATAAAGGTAAGTGGATTTACGGTTTCTTAATTGGTTTTATCTCAATTATGATTCGTGTATTTAATCCTGCTTATCCGGAAGGTGTCTTCTTAGCAATATTGTTAATGAACGTTTTTGCACCAACAATTGACCATTATGTAGTGCAAGGAAATGTAAAACGTCGTATGAAACGTATAAAAGTTAAAACAGCTTAACGATGGAAAAGAGAACAGATAAAAATTCATATACCGTAATATTTGCGATTATAATGGTATTAGTTGTAGGAGCATTGTTGGCGTATTTAGCGGCTTCTTTGAAACCTACAATTACTGAAAATCAACGTCTAGAGAAACAACAAAATATTCTTTATGCGATGGGTGTAAACAATAATGAAGGAAACTCAGCAAATTTTGTATCAACTGAAGAAGCTCCTGAATTATTTGAAAAATTCATCAAGCAACAATTAGTTGTTAAATCTGATGGTACTTCAGCAGAGAATGATAAAGCGTACTTAATTGATGTCAAAAAGGAACAAGCTAAAGCTAAAGCTGGTGAAGAAAGACAATTACCTTTATTTGTTGGAAAAGATGATAAAGGTAAGACTTATTATATAGCTCCAATCAGAGGCAAAGGTCTTTGGGATGCTATTTGGGCTTATGTAGCTATGGACGAAAATATGATAGTTCAAGGCGCTTATTTTGATCACAAGGGTGAAACACCAGGATTAGGAGCAAACATTAAGCAACGTTTCTTCATGGATGATTTTATTGGAGAACATTTAATGTCTAATGGAAGTTTCAAAGGAATTAATGTTGCTAAAGGTAATGCTGATCCAAAAAACATGGACAAAACAGATAATGAAGTGGATGCAATTGCTGGAGCAACTATTACAGGTGATGGTGTTTCTGCAATGATTAAAAGCGACTTAAAGCTTTATGTGCCTTATTTTATGAATTTAAAAAAACAAGCTAATTAATATGGGACTACTTTCAAAAAAAGATGCAGCTCTAATTAAGGATCCTTTAGCAGATAATAACCCTATTACAATTCAAGTATTAGGAATATGTTCAGCTTTAGCAATTACTGCAGAGTTAGAAGCGTCAATCGTAATGTCAATATCTGTATTATTTGTACTAGGTGTTGGTAACGTCGTAATTTCTTTAATGAGAAATATAATCCCTTCAAAAATTAGAATTATTGTTCAACTAATCGTTGTTGCTACTTTAGTGATTATCGTAGATTTAGTCTTGAAGGCCTTTGCTTACGAATTGAGTAAAACATTGTCAGTATTTGTTGGATTAATTATTACTAACTGTATCATTATGGGACGTTTTGAAGCTTTTGCTTTAGGTAATGGTCCATGGAGATCATTTCTTGATGGAATAGGTAACTCATTAGGATATGCAGTAATCTTAATTATCGTTGGATTCTTTAGAGAATTATTAGGTTCAGGAACATTATTAGGTATTCCTGTTCTAGGAGATCCAATTGAAAAAACTGGATTATACGCAATTGGATATGAAAATAACGGATTCATGCTATTATCTCCAATGGCATTAATCGTAGTTGGAATTATTATTTGGGTACAACGTACAAGAAATAAAGCTTTAGTAGAAGATTAAACATTGAACGGTTTTTCTGAATTTAATTCAGATTCACTTCAAAATACAAAATATGGAACATTTAGAATTATTTTTCAAATCGATATTTATAGACAACATGGTATTTGCTACATTCTTGGGAATGTGTTCTTACTTGGCTGTATCTAAAAAAGTATCAACAGCAGTTGGTCTTGGAGCTGCGGTAATTTTCGTATTAGCGATTACTGTACCTTTAAACTGGTTGCTTGATCAATATGTATTACAACCTGGAGCTTTGACTTGGTTAGGACCAGAATATGCAGATTATGATTTAAGTTTCTTATCATTTATCATGTTCATTGCTACTATTGCAACCATGGTACAACTAGTAGAGATTGTAGTTGAGAAATTCTCACCCTCTTTATATAATTCATTAGGTATTTTCTTACCACTTATTGCTGTAAACTGTGCCATTTTAGGTGGTTCATTATTCATGCAATCTCGTGAAATTGCTACACTTGGTTTAGCACTTAACTACGGAGTGGGTTCAGGTATTGGTTGGTTCTTAGCGATCTTAGCAATTGCAGCTATTCGTGAGAAAATCAGATATTCAAATGTACCACCTGCTTTAAGAGGTTTAGGAATTACATTCATCATTACAGGACTTATGGCTATTGGTTTTATGAGTTTTGGAGGAATGTTGACTGGTGGTGAGGAAGAAGCGAAAGAAGAGACAACAGCTCAGTTGTCTATCGAAAATAGAGAAAATACAGAATTGGCTAATAACACTAAAATAGAAGAGTAGTATGATTTTAGCAGCAGGAACATTAGGAACAGTTTTAGCAACAGTTGCAGCTTTTTTACTAGTAACATTAATATTGGTATCGTTGTTATTGTTTGTCAAACAAAAATTATCACCATCTGGTCCAGTAAAAATTAAGATTAATGGTGAACGTGAAATTGAGGTTGCATCAGGTAGTACATTACTATCAACTTTAGGTGCGGAAAAAATATTCTTACCGTCAGCTTGTGGTGGTGGTGGAACTTGTATTCAATGTGAGTGTCACGTACTTTCTGGAGGTGGTGAAGCATTACCTACAGAGACACCTCATTTCAGTAGAAAAGAATTACAACATGGTGCCCGTTTATCATGTCAAGTAAAAGTAAAACAGGATATGGAAATTACCATTCCTGAAGAAATTTTCGGAATTAAAAAATGGGAAGCAACCGTTGTATCTAACTATAATGTAGCGACGTTTATTAAAGAATTTATTGTAGAAATTCCTGAAGACATGGGCTATAAGGCTGGTGGTTATATTCAGATTGAAATTCCAGAAATTGAAGTTAAATATTCTGAAATGGATGTAACGGCTCATCCAGAAGATCATCCAGGAGAACCTGATAAATTTAAGCCAGATTGGAAGAAATTCGGACTATGGCCCTTAGTAATGAAGAATACTGAAACAGTTGAGAGAGCTTATTCTATGGCTTCTTATCCAGCTGAAGGTAGAAAGATTATGCTTAATGTTCGTATTGCTACACCTCCTTTTGATCGCGCTAAAGGTGGATGGATGGACGTGAATCCAGGTATAGCTTCGTCTTACATTTTCAACCAAAAACCAGGTGATAAAGTAACAATCTCTGGACCTTATGGGGAATTCTTTATCAATGAATCTGATGCTGAAATGTTGTATGTTGGTGGTGGAGCAGGAATGGCTCCAATGCGTTCTCATTTATATGAATTGTTTAGAACTATCAAAACTGGACGTAAAGTAACGTATTGGTATGGTGGACGTTCTAAAGCAGAATTATTCTACATTCATTATTTCAGAGCATTAGAAAAAGATTTTCCAAATTTTAGATTCTACTTGGCATTATCTGAACCGTTAGAGCAAGATAATTGGAAGGTTAAAAAAGATATTAATGATGAAGAAGGAGATGGATTTGTTGGTTTTATTCACCAAGTTGTTATAGACCAATATTTATCAAAACATGAAGCTCCAGAAGATATTGAATTATACTTCTGTGGTCCTCCACTAATGAACCAAGCAGTTCAGAAGATGGGAGAGGATTTTGGTATTGATGATGAGAATATCAGATTTGATGATTTTGGAGGTTAGACTCTGATTATATAGTAAATAAAAAACCAACTCAATTGAGTTGGTTTTTTTGTGCCTATTCAATTTCAAAATAGGTAAATGAGATATTATAAATAAAAGTTAATTTTTTAGTGTTCGATACGAAATAGATATGCTCTTACGTTCAAATGTATATGAAGAATCTACTTGTATGTATAGCTAGTTTAATTACACTTACAGTTTTAAGTGCTGGAGCTCTTCAATTTAAACCTGTCACAAATATCAAAAATACTGTAGTCTCTAGTATTAAAACACCTGATTTGATTAATGAAGATAGTAAAACTATTTTATCTCGAGTGAATGTACCTAAAGGATTTAAAAGAGTTAATTATAATAAGGGAAGCTTCCAAGACTATCTTAGAAATTATGAGTTAAAATCTTTCGGAAGCAAAATAATAAATTATGATAATTCTAACTATTTCTGGCAAGGTGGTCACGTTGGGACACTTGAAGTTCCTGTTCCAGAGAACGGACTACAACAATGTGCAGATGCATTAATCAGAATCAGAAGTGAATACCTTTGGAATACCAATCGAAAAGATGACATAGGTTTTAACTTTACTTCTGGCGATTATTGCTCTTGGAAAGGATATGCTGAGGGATATCGTCCTAAAGTAAAAGGTAACAATGTTACATTTCATAAAACAGCCTCGAAAGACACTTCTAAAACTAATTTTTATAAGTATTTAAACCTTATTTACACCTATTCTGGAACATTATCTCTATTTAATGAATTGAAGGCTGTAAATGATTCAAAAACACTCAAAATTGGCGATATGTTGATTAAAGGTGGAACGCCTGGGCATATTGTAATGATTTGTGATGAGGTTGTTAACGAAAAAGGAGAGAAATTGTATTTGTTATTTCAAGGAAATACACCAGCGCAAAGTGTGCATTTGGTTAAAAATCTTCAAAACCCTGAAATTTCTCCATGGTATAAATTAGAAAAAGATGAAGAAATTTC
Source organism: Psychroserpens sp. (assembly GCF_045105015.1). Taxonomy (GTDB): domain Bacteria; phylum Bacteroidota; class Bacteroidia; order Flavobacteriales; family Flavobacteriaceae; genus Psychroserpens. Next base: position 25,497 of record NZ_JBGCCX010000164.1, on the reverse strand, counting down.
AGTATCTAACTACACATTTTCGAGTTCAAAATTTGTAAGGTTTAAATAGTAAGTTCGTATCTTTGTGATATGAGTAAAGTACTATCAAACCAAGAACTTCACAACCTTGCAATGAATCATGTTGGAAAAGATTTAGAACAACGTGGTTTTGAATTTGTAGCGATTAATAGTCAACTTAAAAAACATCCACAATTTGTATGTATTGATAAAAACAGTCAGTACTTTTTTGTGATTGTAAAAGCTGTGTTGCTTCCTGAGAACCCAAATAATTATGACATCGTTTGGATGGAAACTTTTAAAAAACATGCCTTTGATAAAGATGCAAAAGTTTTATATGCTGGTGTGGGTTTAGGAAATCCTGAAGGGGAAGACTTACCTATCTACTTAAATGAAGATTATCTCATAGAATACAATGGCATTCAAGTTATAGAAACTAACCTTAACTAAATGAAACAGTTTTCCGTTTTTTTATTTCTTCTAGTCATATTCTCTTGTAAAGAAGCACCAAAGCAAGTAAAACAAATTACTCAAAACACTAAGGTTTCTGGACCTGTATTTGGAACTTCCTATCAAGTTATCTACAATTCAGAAGAAAATTATACGAGACAATTTGATAGCTTATTTGCAGTTGTAAATCAATCGATGTCAACCTATATACCAGATTCTGATATTTCTCGAATAAATAATAATAAAGCTGTTGTTGTTGATGAACATTTTGTAAAAGTATTTAAGTCTTCAAAAAAAATCTATAATGCGACAAAAGGAGTTTTTGATCCTACAATTGGTGATGTCGTAAATGCTTGGAGTTTTGGTGCCGATAAAAATAAATTTTTGACAGATAGTACAACTATCGATAGTTTGATGCGTTTTGTTGGTTTTGATAAGGTTAAGCTTATCAATAATAAAGTGAATAAACAATCAGGCACTTATATCGAATTTAATGCTATTGCCAAAGGATATGGAGTAGATGTGATTGCTGACTTTTTAGAAAGTAAAAATATAACGAATTATCTTGTTGAAATTGGAGGAGAACTTCGTGCTAGTGGAATTAACAAAGAAAAAAATACGTCATGGAAAGTTGGTGTTGATGAACCACGATTTGATGGTGGACAATCTGTTTTAAAAGCGATAACATTAAGTAATATCGGAATGGCAACTTCAGGGACTTATAGAAAGTTTGAAATCGATGACAACGGAAACCGTTATGCACACATTATAAATACTAAAACAGGTTATCCTACAAAGACGAATATTTTAAGTGTCTCAGTAATGGCAGAGGATTGTATGACTGCAGATGCCTATGCAACGGCTTTTCAAGCTATTGGAATCGAAAAAGTCACAGAGTTTTTGAAATCACATCCAGAGCTAAAAGTGTTCTTAGTTTTTGAGAATGAAAACAAAGAGTTTGAAACTTTAAACTTAAATGGATTTCCTAAACAGTAAAGTTTCTATTTTAAAAACCCAAAGCTGCATTTCAGCAATTTATAAAATGTTATTGTAAATTTTGTGTCACTTTTACAATATATAGATGTCTCCAATGAAAAAGGTAATACTCGTATTTATAACACTCTTTTTTTTTCAATTTATTAATTCTCAACAGAAAACTATTGATAGCCTAAATAGAGAGCTTTCTGAAATAAAAAATGATAGTTTACTTTTAAATGTACTTAGTGAAAAAGTGAGTTTTTATAGAAATAGAAATTCTGACGTGCATTTTTTTTTAGCCAATAAAGGAATAAAACAATCTAGTAGATTGAAAAAAGCAAAAGTAGAAGCAAACTTTATTAGAGAGTTAGGGATTTATTACAGAAAAAAAGGATCTTTAGATTCGGCAATAATTAATTATGATAAAGCCATAAATAAGTTTGCTTTTATAAAAGATAGTATAGGTGTCTATTCTGTAAAAAGCTCTTTGGCAAATGTTTATAAAGCAAAAGGAAATTATCCAGGAGCAATAAAAACCTTTAAAGAAACTATTTCCTTTTTTGAAGGACAAGGGAATAATGGTAGAATGCGATTATTAATTACTAAATTTAATCTAGCAGGTGTTTACCAAGAAATGTTAGATTGGGGAACTACAGATAAACTTCTTGAGGAAATTTATAATGACTCATTAGTTAAAACGAATAAAGCATTATTAAGAAGCTTATATATAAACCTGACAGGCTCAAAACAAAAAGTTGGTCAATTAGAAAAAGCTTTAGAGTATGGGAAACTTGCCGAGAAAACCGAAACAAGACCCAGGAGTTTAGCAAACCTCTATATAAATATTGGCTCTATTTATGAAAAGCAAAAAAAACACCAAGAAGCTCATGATTATTATTTAAAAACTTTACAAATATTTACTAAACTAAATAGTGATAGAGGTATACAAATGGCATTAAATAATCTTGGAAATAATTCGGTTTATTGGGAAAAGTATAAACAAGCAGAAGGGTATCTTTTAAAATCGAATGCGCTTTTAGAAAAAGGAGATAATTTAAAATCACTACGTTATAATTATGACATGTTATCAAGTTTATATGAGAATATGGGAGATTATAAAAAATCTCTCAGTTTCTACAGAAAGAACCAAAGTATAAAAGATTCTATTTTAGGTATAGAAAAACAAACAGCAATTTCAGATATTGAAATAAAATACGATACTGAAAAAGCAAAACGTGAAAAAGAAGTCGCAGAAAAACAAGTAGCAATTACCAAACTAGAAAGCCAAAAGAATAAAAGTTTATTTTTAGGTTCTTTAATAATTGCTTTTTTAATCTTTCTTGCGTCTTTGTTTTATTTTAAAAGATTAAAAACAAAAAAGAAAGCAGAATTAGTATCCATAGAACTTAAAGAAACTCAAAAACGTTTAGCCATAGAAAAGCAATATCGAGATTCGGAATTAAAAGCTTTAAAGGCACAAATGAATCCACATTTTATCTTTAATGCATTGAATTCTATCCAAGATTATATTGTCTTGAATCAAAAAAATCTAGCTAGTGATTATTTAGGGAAATTTGCAGATTTAATTAGGAATTATCTTCATTTTAGTGATACAGGTTTTATTTCTATTTCAGATGAAGTTCATAATTTAAACCTCTATTTAGAACTCGAAAAATTACGATTTGAAGAACAATTTGAATACAAATTTGATATAGAAGAAAGTGCTAATTCAGATGTGATTAATATTCCAACGATGCTCATTCAGCCTTATGTAGAGAATGCCTTAAAACATGGGTTACTGCACAAGAAATCTGAAAGAAAACTTCATATATCTATTTCTAAAATTTCAAATAAAATTATAGAATGTATAATTGAAGATAATGGAATAGGAAGAGAAAAATCCAAAGAAATAAATATGAAACGAGAAGCTCAACATAAATCCTTTGCATTAAATGCAACAACAGAACGATTAGACTTATTGAATTTCGGACGTGTTAAAAAGATTGGTGTAACGTTTGTTGATTTGAAAGACAATGACAAAGCTGTCGGAACAAAGGTGATTTTGAAAATTCCTATTATTAAAAAGTAAGATGAAAGCATTAATTATAGATGACGAAAAAAAAGCAAGACAGGTTTTACATGTTTTAATAGAAGAAAATTGTCCAAAAATAACTCAGGTTTTTGAAGCTACAGATTTGCTTTCAGGAGTAGAATTAATAAAAAAAGAAACCCCAAACATTGTGTTTTTAGACATAGAAATGCCTGAACATTCAGGTTTGGAAATTCTAAATTTCATTGAAAAGGAGGTTTATGACTTTGAAATTATATTCACGACTGCATATAGTGAATACGCAATAAAAGCCTTCCAGCTTTCAGCTATCGATTATTTGTTAAAACCAGTAAGACCAAGTCAGGTTATGGAAGCTGTAGATAAAGCAATAAATTTTTTAGGTAATTCTCAAATAAACAAACGACTCACTGAATTAAAATCTAGCATACAAGATTCTAACTTTAAAAAAATAGGATTGCCAAATGCAAACGGAATTAAATTTGTAAATTTTACGGATATTATTTTGTTAGAAGCTGATGGTATGTACACTAATGTGTCAACAATTAATGATGGGACGATATTAGTTAGTAAACCTTTAAAATTCTTTGTAGATATACTTCAGGGTATCCAAATTTTTTATCGCCCACATCGTTCTCATTTTATTAATTTATCCTACATCAAAGAATACATCAAAAAGGATGGTGGTTATATCATTATGGAAAATGACAAAACAGTATCTATTTCCAATGATAAAAAAGAAGAATTTTTAACCATAGTACAAAACATTGGTTAATTTTTAGAAGTTGAAACTATCATTTCTGAAATTTGCCATTATACAGCATTTTGTTTAGTGCTATTTTTTGTTTCAAAGTTTAAACCTCAATTTATTATGAAAATAAAATTTATATTACTCATTCTTTTAATGTTGCCTTTTCCTTTATTTTGTCAAAATAAAGGAAATAGTCATTTCTTCAAGCTAATGGTGTTTAATGAAAATCAAGAAATTCTCCTTATTAATTTTGATGGGAGTTGGGAAATACCTGGAGCACGTTATTCTGATAATTCAACAATACCAAACTTTATCAATTCCATGTCCAAAGATCATGGAATTGAAATTAAGAATTCTGAATTAGCCGCACTTGTAACCTTTCATCATGAAATTAGAGATTTTCCTACAATGATGTTTTATTATCGTGCTCAATATTTATCTGGAAACTTATCTACACCTCCATGGGGTCAGGATGTAAAATGGTTTTTAATAGAGGATGCCTATAAGGTCATACCTTATCAGGAAATGAATTATATCATGAAATCTATAATCTCAGAAAATAGTTTCTTAACTGGTGCTTTCATTATTGAATATGACAAAAACACTTCTCAGAGAACAGGTACGTTTAAAGTCATAGATGAATTGAGAAGAAATTAATTATAGCGATCATAAACTACATATAAACGCAGTTTAATTAATGTTGAAAATCTTGTAAGTATTGTGCTTACAAGATTTTTTTGTTTTAGAAGTTGAAAGTAGTATTTCAGAAACTTGCCCAGATTTTTTTAAGCTTCATAATAGATATTTGTTTTCTAAATCAAAAATATAACCTATTATGAAAAAAATTACATTTTTTCACGAACACTTAATCAATACCTGTCTCGTGAGTAAAACAAAATTATTTTATGTATTACTTGTCATTTGTAGTTATTCCAATGCACAAATTTCAACAAATGGCATGCAAGCTAGATATGAATTTAATGATGGTGCAACCCTAGAAGATACTAGCAATAGTGGCGTCGATTTTACTCAAACAGGAACTAATTTAATCGAAATTAATGATCGCTTTGGAGCAGCTCCTACAAGTGCTATTAGTTTAAATGGGGATTATTTAACTCGGCCAGATCTTGTTATTAATGGTTCTAATCCTTTTTCGCCAGCATTTAATCTTAGTTATTCTTTTTGGTTAAAAACAAGTACAAACTCAACTGACACAAAAACTATTATCGATGATAGTACTAGAGATACAGCCATTGGTTTTGATAGTAACGACTCTGGATACTATATTTATTATAGAGATGGAAAAGTGGGCTTATCAAGCAGGTTTGTTGTTACTAATCCAGGTTTTCAACCTTCAGCAATCGGTTATGGTCATGTTCATCCAACTGTAATTTCTGATGGAAATTGGCATCATGTTGTAGTAGAATTTAGAACAACAAATAACCAAGTGTTTTCAAAAATATATATTGATGAGGTTCTTGACTCACATTCAATTACTACAGCTCAAATTACAACGTCTCCTAATACTACAGGAAATCTAACAATAGCAAACAGTAGATTTAATCACTTACCTATAGCTAGTAGGTATACAGATATAATTGATGATATTTTAATTTACAACAGATTGTTTTCAATTAGCGAGGTTTCTGCTTTAGCAAATTATAATAATTATTGTTTTACACCTTCATCGTCTTTAATGACTGTTTCAGGAATTACAGATACAACAGCAAATATAGATTTTAATACTAATGGTGACGTGTACGATATCGCTTATCATAAATCATCTGAACCATTTATCAACGCAACATTAATTAGTAATATATCAAACGCTACAGGCTCATCGCGTGTAAATCTTTCTAATTTAGATGTGTTTACAGATTACGATGTTTATTTAAGAAAACAATGTGTAAATAATCCAGGATGGTCTGATTCTATAACGTTTACAACAACGCAACCTAATCCAAGGCTTTATGTTAATGAAAATGCTATAGGTGCTAATGATGGTACAAGTTGGGCTAATGCATATACAAATTTGCAAGACGCTTTAGCTGTCGCAGCACAAAGTGATGATGTTTGGGTCGCTAAAGGGACTTATAAACCAAGCGCATCAAACAGAGCTATTAGTTTTGTTATTAATACTAATGTTTATGGTGGTTTTGTAGGGAATGAAAGTAGTCTATCAGATAGAGATATGAATTTAATTCACTCTACAAACGAAACCATACTTAGTGGAGATTTAGCAAATGACGATGACAATACCGTAGATTTTAATGATAGTACTAGAGATGACAATAGTTATCATGTAGTAGAAATCACTACTAATAATTTAACTTTAGGTGGATTAACAATTAAAGATGGATACGCAGATCAACTAAGTGGAAATGCGAGATTTGGAGGAGGTATTTTTAAAGCGACTTCTGTGCCTAATTTTACCATTAAAAATTGCGTAATAAAAAATAATGTTGCTTTTTTGGGTGGAGGATTGGCTCTAAGTTCTACTACAACATCTAATATAATTATAGATGCTTGTATAATAGAAAACAACTTAGCAAACGTAGCTGCAGGTTTAGATTTTCACATGTCTGCTAATGCTCAGAATTTAAGTATTAGTATAACTAATTCGTTATTTAACAATAACAGAACAGAGGATGATACTGTAAAAAACAGAAATGGAGGTGGAGCGGCAGCTGCAAGATTAAGAGCTTTTTTTCCCGGCGTTACTTTAAATGCGACTATTACTAATAATACATTTGTTAATAATTCTAGTTTGGGTAATACAGCTCTCGCTACAGGGGATTTTCCTGTTATAGCGATATCAAGATCGAGCGGTTCTTTTGGGAATCTTACTGTTGCAAATAATATATTTTGGGGTAATGTAAGAGTGAATTCTGGAATCGCACCAGCAATAGGGAAATCTGCTAATACTGCTACGGAATTCAATTCGGTGAGTAGTACTAAAATTGTAGTAAATAATACAGATGAAGCTAATTTATCTACATTTGGAGGTACTACAACTAGCACTAGTGCAGTCGACCCAATATTAGATTCAAATTTTAAATTAACAACTGGTTCATTAGCTATTAATACAGGAAATAATAACTACATAACTACCAGTTTCGATTTGTTAGGAAGACAACGAATTTATGATACTACTGTAGACAGAGGGGCTTATGAGTTTGGAACTCCAGATCCTTGCGTAATAACTATACCAGATGCGAATTTTAAAGCCTATTTAGTTGCTAATTCAGCAATTAATACAAACGGAGATACAGAAATTCAATGTACTGAAGCTACCGCTTATACAGGGTCAATTGTAATTAATGGATATTCAAATCCTGTCTCAGATTTAACAGGTATTGAAGCTTTTGTTAATCTAACAGAATTAACGGCTTTTGGTAATTCTAGTCTTACTAATGTAGATGTTTCAAGTAATACAGCATTAACTCATTTATCTTTATCATATAACGCATTATCAAGTTTAGATGTTTCAAGTAATACAGCTCTAGAAACGTTAGAGTTAGTTGATAATATGCTTGCAACTATAAATGTTTCTGCAAATTCTCAATTAATAGCTTTAAGAGTTGGAGATAATCAAATAACAGCTATAGATGTTACTGCTAACCTTAGTTTACTTGCTTTAGAGGCCAATAATAATCAAATAAGTAATTTAAATATTTCTACAAACACTAATTTATTAGATTTATATCTACAAAACAATAGTTTAATATCTCTAGATGTAAGTGATAATACGTCGTTAAAATATTTAGATGTAAGTAATAACAATTTATCAAGCTTAAATGTAGCCAATGGTAATAATGTTAATTTTTACGATGCTTCAAATGGAGGAGGAAGCGGAAATCCTGCTATGGATGCTCGTGGAAACGCAAACTTATCTTGTATACAACATGATCCTGGTTTTACACCACCTAATACAGGACTAACTTCAAGTTGGCGTTGGGAAAAAGATCCAGCGGCAAGTTATAGTATTAACTGCGCTAGTCTTAGTGTCGATGATGTTGAATTAAACGAAATTAAACTGTATCCAAATCCAACAACTTCTGTTCTAAATATTGAAATCAGTAGTGACTTAAGGCAAGTAACCATTTATTCAGTATTAGGAGCTGAGGTTTTAAAAACAAACTCAAATACGATAGACACAACCAATCTAAAAAGTGGAATGTATATCCTTAAAATTGAAAATCAAAACGGAATGGTTTCAATAAAGCGATTTATAAAAAATTAATAACCCTATATAAATATTAAAAAAGTTGAGCTTTTTTATAAGCTCAACTTTTTTATTTTTTTACAAATGAATTATTTAAGACGAAATAAATTAGAGCTTTTTCTTATGTTATTTTATACAATAATTGGAGCTTTATTATACCAATTTTTATAAACTTTGAGTTTTAACTATTATTTTAGAATAAGCAATTTTTGTACATGATTAAAAAGTATGAAAAAACAGAAAAATTAGATGAAACAAACATTAGAAATGTTTTTACTATTAATCATTTTAAGCGCCTGTTCTGAAAAGAAAACGATACTAAATGAGCCTAAAGTAGACAGACGTGTAGAATTGTTAAGCATTGTATTTAGGCTGGCAGATAGCCCAGAATACTGTCAAAACCTTTTTCCAAAGTATGTTGAAAATATTGAAAATCATTTTGGAAAGTTTAAAAGTCACGATTTAATACAGTATGTAAAGAATGAATTACGTGAAGATGGAATTGGTTTTAGTTCTGTTATGAGTATGGCCATTCACATAACTGAACCACCAAAAATAAATCCTATTGTAGTCCCATTTTCAAATAAATCACTTGAGGAATCATGGAGGCAAGAAAGTGCTGAGAAATTTTTAAAACTGTTAAATGGATTTTATACTGATGCCGACTGTGAAACTTTTTTTAATAACAATAAAGAACTTTACAAAACTGCATCAAGCAGATTTAAAAATGTATATCAAAATATAGACTTAAAATGGTATCAAGATTTTTATGGTGCAAAGCCAAAAGGAGAATTTAGAATTATAAATGGATTAGGAAATGGTGGCGCAAATTATGGTCCAAAAATAATGCATCCAAATGGAAATGAAGTAGTTTATGCTATTATGGGAACGTGGAGTGTTGATAGTTTAGGCATGCCTAAATATGAAATGAAAGATTATTTTCCAACAATTCTACACGAATTTAATCATTCATTTGTAAATCATATTGTAGAAAAATATCGTTCAGAACTTCAAGAAAGCGGCACAATTATTTTTGATAAAGTAAAAGATGAAATGAATAAACAAGCCTATGGTAATTGGAAAACTATGTATGATGAAGCATTGGTTAGAGCGATTGTTATTAAATATATGAAAGACCATAATTTTGATAAAAAAGCAATCGAAATTGAATTGAATGAACAGTTAAGTAGCAGTTTTTTATGGACTGATGAGTTAGTCAAAGAATTAGAAAGATATGATAAGAATAGAGATCGCTATCCAACATTAGAGAGTTTCATGCCAGAACTAGTGATTTTTTTCAATGAAACAGCTTCTGAAATAGACATATTAAAGAAAAATTTTGAGGCTAAAAAAATACTGAACACACAACAATGATTTTAATTAATACAGGTTATAATGCTTAATCTATAGTTTAGAGCTATTAACTAAATTCACCAAATCTTTCGGTTTAACTTAAAAAAATGTCTAAATACTTAATCGGTAATTCTAATTCCCGTATATACCATAGTCGAGTTGTTCTAAATATATTTAGTTCAGCTTTTTTTATTTGTAAACTATTGGAATAACCTCACCTTTTGCTAAGCAGAATCTTTCAATGTCTTCTTCAGAAAATTTAGTTGTGTAATCAACTTCATCAACCTTAAATCCAATGCTTCTGAGCTTATCAAAATAATCCCTTCCATAGACGCGAACATGGTCGTACTGACCAAAGATTTTAGCACGTTCACTTTTGTCTGTTATAGAATCATCTTCAAAAGTTTCTGATCTAGATAAATCCTGTGGAATTTGAAATATTCCATAACCACCAGGTTTTAATACACGATACAATTCTTGCATAGCTTTAGTGTCATCTGGAATATGCTCTAATACATGGTTACATAAAATAACATCGTAGCTATTGTCCTCAAATGGAAGATTGCATATGTCTGCTTTCACATCAGCAATAGGAGATTCTAAATCGGTAGTTGTATAATCTATATGCTTTAGTTTTTTAAAACGCTTTAAAAAACATTGTTCTGGTGCGAAGTGAAGCACTTTTTTTTCCGCAGAAAAGAAATCTGTGTCGTTTTTCAAGTACAACCAAAGCAGTCTATGACGTTCTAGTGAGAGTGTATAAGGCGATAAAACATTGTTGCGCTGATTTCCGTAACCATAGGGTAAAAAGCTTTTAAAATGCTTCCCATCAATTGGATCTGTGTAAGTGTTTCCTTTTAAAAAAAAAGCGAGAATTGGACGAGCAATATAACTCAGTCTAATTAATATAGGTCTTGGTATTGTGTTTAATATGAGTTTAAAGATTCGCTTCATATTAAAGCACTAACGCTTCTTTTCTAAATTCATCTTCTTCTGTAGATGTAATTCCTAAAGCCTCATGAACGTATGCAAAGGTTGATAAAATTTCTGGTTTGCCATCTACAATGGCAATATCATGTTCAAAATGAACACTAGGTTTTCCGTCTTGAGTGACAATGGTCCAGCCATCTTTTAATTGCTTTACGCGATGTGTGCCACCATTTATCATTGGCTCAATGGCTACAACCATACCTTCAATGAATTTTTTTCCACGACCTCTACGACCATAATTTGGCATTTCTGGATCTTCATGCATTTTTCTTCCTAAACCATGGCCTACTAATTCTCTAACGACACCATAGCCATGAGCTTCACAATGTTTTTGGATCGCATACCCAACATCTCCAACACGATTTCCAACTCTCAATTCTTTAATCCCAACATAAAGTGATTCTTTAGTCACTTGAATGAGTTTTTTAGTTTCCTCTGCAACTTCACCAATTTCAAAAGTGTAAGCATGATCACCATAAAAACCATTCATAATTGAACCACAATCAATCGATACAATATCACCATCTTCTAATGGCCTGTCAGTTGGTAAACCATGTACAACGGCATCATTAACACTACATAGTAAGGTTGACGGACAATCATACAGCCCTAAAAATCCGGGCACTGCACCTTGCGCTCTAATAAAATCTTCAGCGAGTTTATCTAATTGATTTGTGGTAACACCTGCTTTAACTTCTTTAGCAAGCATTCCTAAGGTTTTAGAAACGACTAATGCACTTTGACGCATTAATTCAATTTCTTCTTTAGTTTTTACTATAATCATCATCAAATAATATGGGCAAAGATACTTAAAATTAAAATTTAAAACTTTCAACTTAAATATGATATTTGACAGTTTTTTAATTGCAACTCTATGTTAACTTTGTACCATCATTAAATCAGAATAATATGTATAAAGCTATTAGTGCTGAAGAAGCTCTCAAGGTTGTAAAGTCAAACGATAAAATTTATATTCAAGCAGCTGCTGCTGTACCGACAGTATTAGTAAAAGCACTTGCCAATCGACATGAAGAATTGCGTAATGTAACTATTTGTCAACTTCATACTGAAGGAGATGCACCTTATGCCAATCCAGAATATGCTGATAGTTTTCATGTGAATTCTTTTTTTATAGGTCGGAATGTTCGTCATACACTAAAAGCAGGAAATGGTTCATATACACCTGTATTTTTGAGTGAAGTGCCTTTATTGTTTAAGCGTAATATTGTGGATGTTAAAGTAGCACTAATTCATGTGTCTGTTCCAGACGAACATGGTTATTGCTCGTTAGGTGTTTCTGTTGAAGCGACTTTAGCAGCTATTGATAATGCAGATCATGTGATAGCTCAAATAAACAAACAAATGCCAAGAACCTTTGGTGACGGTATAATTCACATCTCGGAAATAGATTCGTTTGTAGAAGTTGATGAGCCCTTACCTTCTCATCCAGTATCTGAGCCTACTGCTGTTGAAACCAAAATTGGTGATCATGTTGCAAATCTAATTGAAGATAGAAGTACTTTGCAGATGGGAATTGGGAATATTCCAAATGCTGTGTTGTCGAGATTACACAATCATAAAGATTTAGGTTTGCACACTGAAATGTTTTCAGATGGTGTAATTGATTTAATTCTGAAAGACGTTATCAATGGAAACTATAAAGGTGTAAATCCAGGGCGAGCTTTAGCTACTTTTTTGATGGGCTCAAAACGTTTATATGATTATGTTGATAATAATCCGTTTATTGAAATGCGATCTTCTGATTATGTAAATGATGTGTCTGTAATTAAACAAAACCCTAGAATGGTTGCAATTAATTCTGCAATTGAAGTTGATCTTACTGGTCAAGTTTGTGCTGATTCTATTGGCTCAAAAATGTATTCTGGAGTAGGAGGGCAGATGGATTTTATTAGAGGAGCGTCTTTAAGTGATGGTGGTAAAGCCATTATTGCATTGCCTTCTATTACAAAAAAAGGAATTAGTAGAATTGTACCAGCTTTAAAAATGGGAGCAGGAGTTGTAACTACGAGGGCACATATTCATTATGTGGTTACAGAATATGGTGTCGCTAATTTGTATGGGAAAACGATAAAGGAACGAGTGAATGCCTTAGTTGAAATAGCACACCCTGATCACAGAGAAAACTTAGATAAAATGTATTTTGAGATGATGTAATTATTTACTGAAGAGTCCTAAAAATCCTTTTTTTCGTTTAGGTTCTTTAATTTCAGGTGTTTCGTTAGTGATGATCTGAAATACTTCTCCCCAACCTAGGATGCCACCAATGTTTCTATCATCGATATAAATATCTGCGTAAATTTTACGACTTACGGAATTATCGTATTGTTCTTCAGGAAAACTTTGATTAACTGCATAAAATGTGATGCCATTTTCTTGGCAAAACTGAACAGCATCATCAAGTTTTGAACCACTTCTGTAGGTCCATAAAATTAAACGATGTCCATCTTTTTGAAGACGTTTCATTGTCTCGAAAGCAAAAATGCGAGGTTTTCCAATTTTTGGATAAGCATCTTCAACTATGGTTCCATCAAAATCTACAGCAATGACAAGTTTATCTAAAAAATTCATAGGCTAGTTCCTTAAAGTTTTCAAAAGTACAATAATTATCTATTTTGAATTAAAGTGTGACTAACGATTTTTGTGTCATAGCTTTAGGTTGTTCAATGTCCATTAGTTTAAGAATGGTAGGTGCGATATCTCCTAATATTCCATCTTTAATTGTTGTATTATCATTATTGATTAAAATAATAGGTACAGGATTTGTTGTGTGAGCAGTATGAGGTGTGCCGTCAGGATTTATCATTGTTTCGCAATTGCCATGATCAGCTATCAAGAGTGTTGTATAATCTTTCTCAAGAGCAGCCTCTACAACATCTTTTACACATATATCAACAGCTTCACAAGCTTTAATTGCAGCTTCCATAACTCCTGTGTGACCAACCATATCTCCATTTGCGAAATTTAAACAAACAAAATCAACAGCTCCTTTTTGGAGTTCAGGAACTAATGCATCACGAAGTTCAAAAGCACTCATTTCAGGTTTTAAATCATAAGTTGCTACTTTAGGTGAATTTCTTAAAATTCTAGATTCGCCTTCAAATGGATCTTCTTGACCTCCTGAGAAGAAAAATGTTACGTGAGGATATTTTTCAGTTTCAGCAATTCTTATTTGTGTTTTATGGTGTTTAGCAAGGACTTCTCCAAGAGTTTCTGTAAGATTGTCTTTGTTGTATATCACTTTGATTCCTTTGAATGAATCATCATAATTAGTCATGGTTACATAATATAAATCTAGTTTATGCATGTTTTGTTCATGAAAATCGTTTTGAGACAATGCTTCAGTTAATTCTCTTCCTCTATCTGTTCTGAAATTGAAGAAAATTACGACATCACCAGATTGAATTTTTGCGATAGGATCATTGTTACTATCTACCATTACAATAGGTTTTATAAACTCATCAGTAATACTGTTATTATAACTATTCTGAATAGCATCTGTTGCATTTTTACACTGCTCACCTTTACCATTAACAATAGCATCGTAAGCTAGTTTTATACGTTCCCAACGCTTGTCTCTGTCCATAGCATAGTATCGACCAGTTACAGAGGCGAGTTTTGTATTAGTATTTTTAATATGTGACTCTAAAGACGTTATAAATCCAAATCCAGATTTGGGATCTACATCTCGACCATCAGTAAAAGCATGAATGAAGGAATTTTTTATACCAGAATTGTTAGCTGCATCAACTAATCCGAATAAATGATTAATATGTGAATGTACTCCACCATCACTTACTAATCCTAAAAAATGAACAGGTTTATCATTTAATTTAGCATAATCAAAAGCTGCTTTTAATTCAGGTTCATCCTTTAAAGAATTGTTTTCAACTGCTAAGTTAATTTTGACTAAATCTTGATATACAATTCTTCCAGCTCCTAGGTTCATATGACCAACTTCACTATTTCCCATTTGTCCTTCTGGCAATCCAACATGAAGTCCATCAGTTCTTAAAGACGCGTTTGAATATTTCTTATATAATGAATCTATGTAAGGTGTGTATGCATTGTCTATAGCTGAAACTTTTGGGTCTGGAGATTTTCCCCAACCATCAAGAATCATCAAAATTACTTTTTTATTCATGTTGTCATATTTGAATTCAAAGATAAAAGTTTATCAATCTAAATGGTAAAAATTGTGAACCAAAATAATACAATAATAAAATTTATAAAGTAATAGTATTAAAACTGTTTTTCGTTCTGTTTGGTTTGTGATGTTCTTAACAGATTTGTTTACAAATAGTTAAAAAAATGTTATTTAATTTTTAAAGTGTAACACTTATTAAAATAAGTCGTCTATATAGTATAATCAAAAAACAATCAATTAATTTAAAATCTTTCATCATGAAAAAATCAGTAGTTATCGTTGCAATCGCAATGGCATTTTCAGTGACCGCTTTAAATGCAAACAATGTTATTAGTAATACTTCATCAAAAGAAGTGATTGCTCAAAAATCAAAAGTTAGTCCTTTATGCACAGCTGTTGCTAAAGGCGACGTAGAAGAAGTTAACCGATTATTAAAAAATGGAGTAGACGTTAATGCCAAATCAAATGGGATGATGCCAATTCATTATGCTGCAAAATATAATCGTGTAGAAATGATTAAAATATTAATCACCGCAGGTTCTAAAATTCATAAATATTGTGATGAAGGTAGAACAGCATTAATGATTGCACAAAACGCTAAGGCTAAAGATGCTGAGCAATTTTTAAAGCGTTTTAAAGATAAAACAGCCTAGAAACAGGCAATTATTTGAGTTAGTTAGTAGAAAAGGCGCTTTATTAAAGCGTCTTTTTGTATTTCTCAATAGATGCTCTTATTTCTTCAATTCTGTTTTCTGGATCTGGATGCGTACTTTGAAATTCTGGTACTCTATTTGGTCCAGCTGCTGCTTTTAAAATTTCCATAACATCAATCATTTCTTCCGGCTGATATCCAGCTTTCAACATAAACTTAACTCCTAAATCATCACTTTCTAATTCATCACCTCTACCATTTTTTAATAATTCTCCACTTCCATATTGTTGAGCAACACCACCTAAATCTACAGAAGAAGCTCCCATTGCAATGATTTTCCAAAAATTCGCATTGGTTATTCTTTCGTTAGAATGTTTTCCTAAAACATGGCCAATTTCATGACCTAATACACCAGCAAGCTGATCTTCATTTTCTAATTTAGAAAATAAAGCATAGGTAATAAATATCTGTCCTCCAGGTAAGGCAAAGGCGTTTATAGTATTAGGATCTGCTAATAAGTGAAACTCATATTCGTATGGAGTCTCGTTAGCTACACTACTTCTAATAAGTTTATTTCCAACATCATCAACCAATGCTTGATATTGTGCATTTGGATGTAAACCACCATGTTGTTGAGCCATGCCAGGAGCGCTTTGTAAACCTATGGCAATCTCTTGTTCTGGTGATAATGAAATGGCTTGAGTTCTTCCTGTATATGGATTAACTTCTTCTTGGCTACATTTTCTTAGAAAAGCAAATGCAACAACAGCTAATGCTATAAATAATCTGATTTTTAAATTCTTTCCTCTCATGGTCTAGGTTGTTTATGCTTTAAATTTACAAAAGTTCCGGATTTATATCCAAAATATTATGATTTAAGTAATTAGTAATGAATTCTTCAGAAAAATAACTATTTCCTAATAGATTTTCATTGGCTATAATGTCTTTAATTCTCAACTTTCTGTATTGAGATAGATAATGACTTGAAAGCGGTTTATAACTATAATGCCAAGGTTCATATTTAAAGCCTTTACGACTAGGTGAACTTGTATACACAAGATAAAACCCAAAAGTGTTGGCGTTTTGATCCATCCAAAGCTTTAATTTTCTAAAACAACCCTCAGTTTCAAAATGCTTAGGCTGCAATACAGATGATGGTTGCGTGACATTGGTGTCAATAATATCAATGTCTGTGGCCCAATGATGTCTTGATGTTCCTGGTATGGTTGAATACTCTATAATTTTTTTAATGCTTTCTTGAGGCGATAATCCTTTACTAATATTTCTATTGTACTTACGTTCCCAAATTCTATTTTGATGATTAAAGCCTCTATAACTAGACACAATATGTATGCGAATGTCACTTTTAAGTGCTTCAGTTTTCATTTTCATAAAGGCATCATAAGCTTCTTCGCGTAGTTGAAATCCGTCACCATATAGTTTAGGATTGCCTTTGCCAATTAATTCTTGATAGCTTATTTCATTCGTACTAGCTTGAAAAGCTAATTGCGGGAGTACGGTTAGAATAAAGCCTGAAGCAAAAGATGATTTTATAAAGTCTCGACGTTTCAATATGTTTTAATTTATGTCAAAGTGAAGTTACTAATTCATTTTCAGTTAAAAATAATTATCTTCACTCTTAAATTATGATTATGTCTTTTCGGTTTCAAATTTTAGAGCCATCTAAAATAAATAACATCATACCATTAATACAACAATTAACGAGCCATAAATGTTCTGATGCTATTTTAAAAGAGCGTTTTGCTGCTATGGTAACTGAAAATTATGAATGTGCTGTAATTTATGATGAAGATATTTTAATTGGAGTTTGCGGACTTTGGTATTGTACAAGACATTATGCAGGAAAAACTGTTGAATTAGATCATGTGTTTATTGACGAATCCTACCGAAATAGAGGTATTGGAAAACAGTTTTTAAATTGGATCTATAATTTTGTTAAAACCAAAGGTGTTAATACAGCAGAATTGAATACTTATGTTCAAAACTATCCCTCACATAAATTTTATTATAATGAAGGATTTGAAATCTTAGGATATCATTTTCTAAAAACTTTATAACTATTTTAAATGACTTAAATCTGATTCTGGCTCAACTTCATAAGGAGATTTTTCGTGTTCAAAAAGTCTCGCGCTTAATGGGCCTTTCAATAGGATTTCATTTCCATTTACGGCCAGCCAACTCCCTTCTCTAAGACCAACTACTGGTTGCGTATTGAATGCATGAAACTCTTTAATTCGAGTTTCTCTTGTTTCACCTTTGTGAGTACTTGTTGGATCAGGATCTAAATAGTGTGGGTTGATATTAAAAGGTACAAAACCAAAGGTTTTAAAACTTGGAGGATATACAATTGGCATATCGTTAGTTGTGTTTACAGTTAATCCACATATATTACTTCCAGCGCTAGTCCCTAAGTATGGTGTTCCAGAATTTACAGCTTCTTTTATAGGTTCTAATAAATTATTTTTATAGAGTTGATTAACCAATACAAAAGTGTTTCCACCACCAGTGAAAATAGCTTTAGCGTTAGCGATAGCAAGTCTAGGGTTTTCAAATTCATGGATACCTTTAGCGACTTTTCCGATTTTACTAAAAGCTTTATTTACATTCTTAGTGTATTCATCATGTGAAATACCTCCAGGTCTAGCATATGGAATAAAAACTATTTCAGAAGTATCCTTAAAAAAAACAGAAAGTTCATCTAATAAATATTCTAGAGGTCCACTGCCATGAATGGTTGACGTACTTGCTATAATAATTTGTTTCATAGATACATTTTTAAAACCGTTAAAGCCTGTTTAGACTTCATTTTATTTATTGTAAATTTAAGTAAACCTTTAATTTAACAAAAGTTTACAAGGGTTTATGTTGAAATTAAGTCAATTGAAATTATTTTTATAATAAATAAGGAATTTATGAAAAAGCTATTACCAATTTTATTGTTTTGTTTAAGTTTTTATGCAGTATCTCAAGATGTTAGGCGTATTTCTGTTGAAGGGAAAATTATCGTTGAAGGTAATGATATAGAGGGAATTACAGTTTATAATACGTCCTCAAATAAGGGAGCTGTTACTGATGAGAAAGGAGAGTTTACGCTTGCTGTTGCTTTAAATGACTTTATTGAAATAAGAGCTTTACAATATCAGAACTTCGATTTCAAAGTTAGTAGTGCTATTCTAAAGTCTAAACGAATTCGTGTTATTCTAATTGAAGAAATTAATAAACTTGATGAAGTTTTAGTTATGACTAAAGGACTTTCAGGAGATTTAGATACCGATATAAGTAGCGTAAAAACATTTAATCCCAAACTTGATGCTCTTTATTTTGGTATTAAAAGAAGTGATGAGTATGAGTTTGCTGATGATAACAGATCTGAAATAAATAATATTGCTATGCATTCCCAATCTCAGACAATGGTTAATGGTTTAAATATTGTAAATATTGTAGATCAAATATTATTGCCATTGTTTAGGTCAGAAGTTAAAGACAAAAAAGCAGTAGGTATAACGGAAGTGCCAGTGAGTGCAATTAAGTATTATTTTGGATCTACGTTCCTGGTTGATAATTTTGGTATTCCAGAGCATAGAGTTGAAGAGTTTATTAGATATGTAGAAGATGATGAGGATTTTGATTTTACACTACTTAATTATGGAAAAGAGCTTGAATTTCTTGAAGTGTTAAGCCAAAAAAGCAAAACATTTTTAAATAAACAGAATGACAAGGGCTAAAAGTATTGTTTTTTTAACCTTATGTTTAATACAATTTAGTATTGTATTTTCTCAATCTACTGAAATTCAAGGTAAAGTTACCGCAAGTTCTGATATTGATCGTATCCACATCATAAATAAGACAGCCAACAAATTCACAATTACAAATGATGATGGTGAGTTTTTTATAATAGCCTCTGTTAATGATACTATCTTAGTTTCTGCCATACAATATAAACCTCTAGAAATATTGGTAACTCCTCAAATAATTCAATCTAAATTCATTTCAGTAGACCTTAGTGATAAAATTACAGAACTAGATGAAGTTGTTGTTGGTAAAATACTGACTGGAGATTTAATGTCTGATATTGAAAATAGTGATGCAAAAGCTGACTTGAATTTTTATGATTTAGGTATACCTGGTTATACAGGTAAACAAAAAACACAATCAGAAAGGCGATTACATGCAGCTACTACAGGTTCTGGCTTAGTCCCTTTAACTCCTTTGTTAAACTGGATTTCTGGTCGTACAAAAAAACTTAAGGCACAGATAGCTAGAGAAAATGCTGACGGAGCAATGGATGAAGTCAAGTCTCACATGTCCGAAATGCTCTTTAATATTGATAACTTAGAAGCTTCAAAGCGTGTTGAGTTTTTCTATTTTGTTTCAGACGATCCAAATTTCTTACCTTTAAGTAGAACTAATAATGACTTTAAAATGTTGGAGTTTTTACAACAAAAATTGCAAGCATTTAAATCTCAAGTTGAAGAGAACTAATTACATATCATTTTTATTTTTTTTAAGCGTTTTTTGTAGTAGTTCTCAAACTACTGATTTAAAAGGGCAAGTTTTTGCTAATGCTGAGCTAGACGGAATACATATTCTTAATATTTCTGCAGAAGAATATACCATTACTAATCGCTTAGGCGCTTTTGAAATTTCTGCACGAGTTAATGATACTATTTTAGTATCGAGTGTTCAGTACATACCTAAAAAAATTGTTGTATCTCACGAGATGATGACTTCAAGATTTATAAAAATTAATCTCGAAGATCGTATAAATGAACTCGATGAAGTTGTTGTTGGTAAAGTACTAACAGGAGATTTAATGTCTGATATAAAAAACAGTAATGCAAAGCCAGAAATAAATTTTTATGATGTCGGTATTCCAGGATATACTGGAAAACCAAAAACGCAAAAACAGCGACGGTTAATTGAGGCAGATGCAGGGAAATTCGTATACTATTATGGGTTGGTTGCTACAATCAATATTCATAAAATTTTAAATAGAATTTCTGGACGAACTAAAAAGCTTAAACGACTAGTGAGATTAGAAGAACAAGACGCTTGTATGGATAAAGCAATTTCAAATTTATCTGATGATCTTTTTGGACACATAGAACTCAAAGAAGAGCTAAAAACAGAATTTTTCTATTATGCTTCCGAAGACCCTAAGTTTTTAGAGACTTGTAAACTGGAAAGTGATATCAAGCTTTTTGAATTTTTAATTGATAAACTTTTAGCGTTTCATATTCAAGTTGCAAGTAGTGATGATTAAAACTGAATAAATTAGCAAAATAATTTAGCCATCATTTTCTAACCAATCCAAACATCTTAGTATATTTGCATTGTGAAACTATTAGCAATATTTTTATTTATCGGAACCACAGAGGTTATGTTCATACTATTTATAGCTGTGATGGTCTTTGGTGCTGATAAGATTCCTGAAGTAGCCAAAGGTTTAGGAAAAGGAATGCGAAGTTTAAGAGATGCTACAAATGAAGTGAAATCAGAAATAAAGAAAACAGCTACTGAAAAACAACATATCGAAACTAATGTGACTCAGGATATTAAAGAAGAGATCACAAAGGTTAAAGACGAAATAGAAGATTTCTCAGGTTCTATCAAAAGAGAACAATAATCACATTATTTTTTTCGACTTACAGTTAGGCCATCTCGTATAGGCAACATGACTGTTTCAATACGATGATCTGCTTTTAGAAGTGTGTTGTACTCTAAAACTGCTTTAGTTGAGTTGTCTTTTTCATTCAATGGTTCAATCACTTTTCCATGCCAAAGGACATTGTCAGACAAAATGATGCCTCCAGGATTCATCTTGTCAATAATTAAATTAAAATAGTTTGAATAATTAGGTTTGTCTGCATCAATAAAGACTAAATCATAGGTGTTTTTTAATTTAGGAATAATATTTAGAGCGCTACCTAAGTGTTGATGTATTTGTGTTCCGTATTGTGACCTGTCAAAATATTTACGTTGAAAATCAATTAACTCTTCATTGATGTCTATAGTGTCAATGATACCATCATCTTGTAAACCTTCTGCAAGACATAATGTAGCATATCCTGTAAACGTACCCAATTCTAATATGGTTTTAGGTGATTTTAATTTTGAAATCATACTTAATACTCTTCCTTGGTAAGGACCACTTAGCATAATAGGTTGTAAAATTTTTTGATATGTTTCTCTAGTGAGCTGTTGTAATAATTTTGGTTCTTCTTGAGAATGAGCTACAACATACTCATCTAATTTTTCGGGTAAAAAATACATTTGGTCTTCTATTGAAATACAAAGAAAACGATTCTTTATTAATTTCCTATCTTGTATGAACTTAAAACCTTCAGCATGCCATATTGGTTATCTATAGTTGTTACTGTATTAATTATTTACATAGCTATAAGTATTGCATTATATTACTTACAAGATTATATGTTGTTTAAACCAGAAAAACTTCCTAAAGATTTTCAGTTTGATTACGAGAACCAAGACACGAAAGAATATAATCTAGAAACCAGAGATGGTGCAGTTATTAATGGTTTACGTTTTTTTCCCAAAGGTGAAAGTAAAGGAGTCGTTTTATATTTAAAAGGTAATTCGAAGAGTATTAAAGGTTGGGGAAAGTTTGCTGTAGATTTCACTAGACATGGTTATAATGTATTAATGGTTGATTATAGGGGCTTCGGAAAAAGTACTGGCAGACGATCACAAAAAGCCATTAAACGCGATTTGCAGTTGGTTTATAACAAGTTAAAAGAAATGACAACAGAAGATAGAATCATTCTATACGGACGTTCTCTTGGCTCTGGTTTTGCATCAAAATTAGCATCAATGAATCACCCTAAAATGCTTATTCTTGACGCACCTTATTATAGTTTAACAAAAGTTACAGCACGTTATGCACCTTTTATGCCTTTGTCATTATTAATGAAATATCCTTTACCAACTTATAAGTGGTTAAAATATGTGCAATGTCCAATACACATTATTCATGGTACTCATGACAAACTCATTCCATATAAAACCAGTGTGAAGTTGTCTCAGGTTAATCCTCGTTTAACACAGTTGCATACAGTTATTGGTGGTGGACATAAAAACTTAAATAATTTTGAATCGTATCATAATATGCTAGACGATATAATAAATAAAACACCAAAAATCATAGACTTAAAAACAACAAGTATTGATGTCATACACTCCTCAAAACCAACGAAAAAGAAAGCTTAAAAGAGTTTTTAAAATTCTTTTAATACTCTATGTTATGATTGGAGCTTCACTTTATTTTTTACAAGAAAAGATTTTATTTTTGCCTACGACATTGGCTCAAGATTATCAATACGATTTTAGGTATCCTTTTGAGGAATTGTTTTTAAATACTGCTGAAAATGTTTCTATTAATGCCATTCATTTTAAAACAGAAAATCCAAAAGGAGTGATTTTATACTTTCATGGAAACGCTGGAGATTTAAGTCGTTGGGGAATAATAGGCGAACATTTTGTGTCTTTAAATTATGATGTGTTCATAATGGATTATAGAACTTACGGAAAGAGTAAAGGAAAGTTAAGTGAACAAGGATTTTATGACGATGCGGAGTATTGTTATAATTATGTCTTGCAGCATTATTCTGAAGAAGATATAGTTATATATGGTCGTTCTCTAGGTACTGGTGTAGCTTCCTATTTGGCTTCAAATCATGAACCAAAACAACTTATTTTAGAAACACCTTATTATAGTATTTTAGATGTAGCAAAACATCGATTTCCAATATTTCCAGTAAAGAGCTTATTGCGATACGAATTTCCTTCTAATGAATTTATTAGAGCAGTTAGATGTCCAATCACGATGTTTCATGGTACAGATGATGCTGTGATTCCATATAGTTCAGCTCAAAAGTTACAATCTGTTGCGCCAAATGAGTTAACAACTTTCATTACTATTGAAGGTGCTGGTCATAATAACTTGATAAGTTTTGAGAATTATAAAGAAGGGATTATTGACGTGCTAAAATAAAAAAGCTCCAGAATTAACTGAAGCTTTTCTACTAGTAATATTTACTGTTATCCATTAGGATTCAAAATCGTATCAATGCGCTCTAAAGCATCTGCAATATGTATTCTACTCATATTGTCGGCTCCACGAGCAGAACGTAATTGACTACGTAATGTTTTTAATTCAGCTCTTACAACTGCTCTAATGTCAGACTGACTAGTATTAACAGCTGTTGCCTTAATGTATGGGCTAAATGTTCTTCCACTTTGGTTTTTAGCCGTCATTAAATATCCTAATCTATCAATATGCGCACGTTGTAAATTACGTCTGTAAGTATCAATTCTTTTTCCTGTTCGTAATTCACTCCAAATACCACGACGTAAATCTTTCATCATATCAGTTAGTGCATATGCATCTCTACCATTATGAGTTTCAGCTTCGGTTAAACGTTGCATTTTACCTAAGCTCATGATATTGTTTAATGTTCTTACTTGTAAACCTCTTACGCGATCAACAGAACCAGAATATTCAATACGATCAAAGATAGTTTTATCAATCAACCACTCTGGTGTGTTAAATAAATTATCTTGAATAAATTTCATTGCTTTTTTCTGATGGTCTTTAGGGACAGCAGTATAAACAGCTCCAGGTTGATCAGCAGCTTTATAGTGCTCGTAAACACCTCCTATGTTATTAGAAACATGTCCCATATAACGTCTAAACTGAGATAATACGTGACCATACATTTCTTGTAAATCATCATAATCTTCACCAACTTCAGTTGTCCATTCTATTAAGTTAGGTACAATACGTTTTAAGTTACTAATTCCGTAGTCACTTGCTAGCATAGCATCGTCACCTAAATCTTCAGTTTGTGAACTTGGATCGTGAATATCTCCGACCTGTTGGTGACCAAATCTGTACATTGGATCTCCAGCATGTTTCATTATCCAGTCATTTAGGACAGGTTTTTCTTCTTCAGCTGATTTATCTAAAATAGGTCTGTAACCCCAAGAAATAGCGTATTTGTCGTAAATACCAATGTTTGGCATTAACGCAACACCTTCGTCACCTGGCTGTGCCACGTAGTTAAAACGAGCATAATCCATTATAGATGGTGCAGTTCCGAACTTTTGAGTAAACTCAGCACTTCTTAAATCTTCTACTTTATAAGCAACACTACTTCCCATGTTGTGAGGTAAACCTAATGTGTGTCCAACCTCATGTGCAGATACAAAACGAATTAATCGACCCATAACTTCATCTTTAAATTGAGGTCCTTGCGCATCAGGATTAATAGCAGCCGTTTGTACGAAGAACCAACCACGTAATAAAGACATTACATTGTGGTACCAATTGATATCACTTTCAAGAATTTCACCAGTTCTTGGATCACTTACGTGTGGACCATTAGCGTTAGGAATAGGAGATGCTAAATAGCGTACTACTGAATAACGAACGTCTTCTGGAGTCCATTCAGGGTCTTCTTCAATAGATGGTGGATCTTTAGCAATAATAGCTTCTTTAAAACCTGCTGCTTCAAAAGCTACTTGCCAATCTTCAATACCTTGTTTGATATACTTACGCCATTTTTCTGGAGTAGCTCTATCTATATAATATACAATTTGTTTTTTTGGAACAACCAATTCACCACGTTTGAATTTTTCTAAATCTTCATCACGAACTTCAAGTCTCCAACGGTCAAGATACTCAAGAGTCTTACTTTTTTGGTCTTCTTGTCCATAATCTGTTTGGCTACTTGTAAACCAGCCAACACGTTCGTCAAAGTAACGGCGTTTCATAGGGTTTTCTGGTAGTAAAATCATAGAGTTATTGATTTCAATAGAAATACTTCCA
>NZ_JBGCCX010000163.1:0-28412 GCF_045105015.1 Psychroserpens sp. | reverse complement strand
GGTACGAATCATTTTTTTAGCGTCTTGAACAGAATCTACGTCGATTTTATTTAAACTAAAAGGCAACATTAAGGCAATACGTTTTGCACTTAGGTTACTTAAATTAGAAGCTAAATTGGTATTAGCTACATCTGTTACAACATTAGTTGCTTGAATATCTCCAGGCACTTTTAAAACCATTCCTAATTTTAAACCTCCTTCTTTAAGTTCAGGATTTAAGGCTTCTAATTCGTCTTGAGTTACACCGAGTTTTCGGTTTAAAGCCATATAGCCTTCACTCTTTAATACTGTATAATAATTAAATTCATCCTCAACTGATTTTTCTTCATTATTGCTAATGTTTGGTACATTAAGCTCGTCACCAGGTTGTAAGACATCATTCATATTTGGATTTAAAGCCTCTAGATCTGGAACTGTAATTCCGAATTTATAAGCCACTCTCCACTTGCCTTCTTTTGGAAGAACTGTATACTTTTTAATGGTATTATTTAAACTGACTTTATTGACGATTGTTTTAAAACGCGGAATCCTAATTTTGTCACCCTTTCGAAGATTTTTTGAATATAGAGATGTATTCGCTTTTTTGATGTCATCAATCTCAACACTATACTTTTTAGAAATACTGAACAGTGTTTCTTTACGTCTTACTTTATGTGTTTTGTAGTCGATAAGCTCCTTTGTTTCGTCTGGAATAGCTTCATTTTTCACACGAGACGACGGAATTATTAAAACCATATCTGGTTTCAATGCTTTTTTAGCGTCAGGATTGAGAGCAAAAATATCGAATGGTGTTACCAAATATTGTTTGGCTATTTGTTCAATAGTTTCACCTGCTTTGACCTTGTGTGTTTTGTAATCTTGAGCGGTTACAGAGAAACTGCAACAAAAAATTACGATGATGATTAAGAGTTTTTTCATTCAAAAAAATATTATGTACCTATTGCTTTTCCTTTTGAAACAAATTCAGAACATAAGTCACAAATTTATTCCCATTCAATAGTTGCTGGCGGTTTAGAGCTTATATCATATACAACTCTATTAACGCCTTTCACTTTATTTATTATTTCATTTGAGGTCTTCTGTAAAAATTCGTACGGTAAATTTACCCAATCTGCAGTCATTCCATCTGTACTTTCAACAGCTCTCAATGCTACACATTTTTCATAGGTTCGTTCGTCTCCCATCACACCAACACTATTTACAGGTAATAACATTGCACCTGCTTGCCATACTTTATCGTACAAATTCCAAGATCTCAAGTTATTAATAAAAATAAAATCTACCTCTTGTAATATACGTACTTTCTCTGGAGTTAGATCTCCAAGAATACGAATTGCTAGTCCAGGACCCGGAAAAGGATGACGACCTAATAGCTGTGCATCCATATTCATAGAAGCGCCAACGCGTCTTACCTCATCTTTAAACAAGGCTTTTAAAGGCTCTACGATTTTTAATTTCATAAAGTCTGGTAAACCTCCAACATTATGATGACTTTTTATTGTAGCACTTGGTCCTCCTGTAGCCGAAACACTTTCGATTACATCAGGATAAATGGTGCCTTGTGCTAACCATTTCACATCTTGAATTAGATGTGCTTCATCATCAAAAACCTCAATGAACACGCGACCAATCGTTTTTCTTTTTTCTTCAGGATCGCTCTTACCAGCCAAGGCATCCAAAAAGCGTGCCGAAGCATCAACACCTTTTACGTTAAAGCCCATACCTTCGTATTGATGTAAGACATCTTCAAATTCGTTTTTTCTAAGCAATCCGTTATTTACAAAAATGCAATACAAGTTTTCACCGATAGCTTTATGTAATAACATGGCAGCCACCGAAGAGTCTACACCTCCAGATAATCCTAAAACCACTTTATCATTTCCTATTTGAGCTTTGAGAGCTTCAACCGTTTCTTCAACAAATGCATTTGGCGTCCAATCTTGTTCAACCTTTGCTATTTTAACTAAAAAGTTCTGCAATAATTGATGACCATCAGTTGAATGATACACTTCAGGATGAAACTGAATCGCATAGGTGTCTTCACCTTCAATTCTAAACGCTGCATTTTCAACATCTTCAGTACTTGCCAACAGCACACCATTAGTTGGTAGTTGTTTGATGGTATCGCTATGACTCATCCACACCTGACTCCCTTCGTGAATATTCTCAAAAAAGGCTTCATCAGATTTTACAAAACCTAAATTAGCACGACCATATTCTCTTGTATTTGACTCTGCAACTTCACCACCAGAAAAATGTGCTAAATATTGCGCACCATAACAAACTGCTAACATTGGTTTTGTACCACGAATATTTGATAAATCTGGATGTAATACGTCTTCACCTCTTACAGAGTTTGGACTACCAGATAAAATAACCGCTTTAAAGCTGTCAGAATCGTTAGGAATTTTATTAAAAGGATGGATTTCACAATAGATGTTTAACTCTCTAACACGACGTGCAATAAGCTGTGTGTATTGTGAACCGAAATCAAGAATAAGGACTTTGTTGTGTTGCATGTGCAAAAGTAATCATTTGCTATTTTTTTACAACAAAATTATAATCTAATCTCAGCAAAATTTAATGTTTTTAAGCCATCGTATCGAGAATCATCTTGATATCGTCTTCGGTAGTATCAGGATTGATAAAACAAAACCTTGAAACAGTTTCAAAATGAGCTCCATTTTTCCACTTTGTAGGCGTCACTAATGCAAATCCTTTATCGTGATTATCGTAGGTCCAATTTGTATAATCTTCAGGCTTCCAACCTATTCTCCTATACAACACACATGACAAGCTTGGTTCTCTCACTAATTCAACATTAGGATTATCTTCGATAATACGACCAGCTATTTGTGCCAATTCAATACCACGTTCAACAGCTTCTTTATAACGATCTGTGCCATGAGTAGCTAACGAAAACCACAATGGCAAACCTCTAACACGTCGTGTTAACTGAATCTGATAATCTGTTGGATTAAATCCATGAGCACCTTCATCTTTAAAAATATCAAGATATGATCCTTGTTGCGAGTGTGCATTTTTGGCAAATTCAGGACGTCTGTAAATCACTGCTCCACAATCATAAGGAGAAAACATCCATTTATGCGGATCTACAGTAATACTATCTGCTCTTTCGATACCATTAAACAAATGACGAACAGAATCTGCGACTAACGCACCACCTCCATAGGCAGCATCGACATGAAACCATAGTCTTTCAGCATCACAAACTTCAGCAATACCTGCTAAATCATCAATAATACCAGCATTAGTTGTTCCTCCAGTAGCGACAACAGCAAAAAGACGTTTACGTTGATGGAATGTTAAATTATCTATTGTTTCTCTAAGATTTGTACCTGATAATTTTTCTTCAGAATCTACCAAAAGAATATCAACATCTGCAACCTTAGCCATTGCCTTTATAGAAGAATGTGCTCCACTAGAAGTAATAATTAAACCCTTTTCTCTCTTATAGGTTTCATCTTCTCGCCAATGTTCTCTAGCAGTAACGATTGCCGATAAATTAGCTGCAGTGCCTCCACTTGTAAACACACCAAAGGAACCTTCAGGCAAACCTGTTAAAGACACAATCCACTTCATGGCTTCATTTTCGCAGAAAATTCCTCCAGCACCTTCCATCCAGTATGCACCATGAATACTCGACACAGAAGTTACGAGATCAAACATAACTGCTGCTCTTGTAGGAGCGGCTGGTACAAAAGCCAAATTGCGAGGATGATCAACAGGAACATTAGCCTTAGCTAGGTGATCTTTCCATAACTGAAACGCATTTTCACCACCAATTCCTTTGTCAGTGATTGTTTCGCCCACTAAGGCTTTTAAAGCCTCTGCTTTAAGTGGTTTTCCTATTTTTTGTTTGGTGTGAGAAATACGATCGATAGCATATTTCATGACATCCATCGTCATTTCTATAAGCTCAAAATCAATTTTATGCATGCCTTAAGATTCTAATATTATCACTTTAATTCTTGAGCCATCGCAGTCTGTAGCGCTTTTGCTTTTTGAGCAGCAACTTGAGCAAAATCCTTTCCGTTGGAAGCATAAATAATGCCTCGAGAGGAATTTACTAATAAACCTATGTTAGCACCCATTCCGTATTTACAAACATCTTGCAGGTTTCCGCCTTGAGCGCCAACTCCTGGCACTAATAAAAAAGCTTCGGGAATAATCTTCCTAATATCTGCGAGAAATTCAGCTTTTGTTGCGCCAACAACATACATAAGATTTTCAGAATTCTCCCAGTTTTTTGAAGTCTTTAAGACCTGTTTATACAATTCTTCACCTTCAATAGTTTTGGTTTGAAAATCAAAAGCCCCTTGATTAGACGTTAATGCTAATAAAATCGTGTGTTTATCTTTAAACTCTAAAAAAGGCTCAACAGAATCCTTTCCCATATAAGGAGCCACAGTAACAGAATCGAAAGCTAAATCTTCAAGAAATGCTTTAGCATACATACGACTCGTATTACCAATATCTCCACGTTTAGCATCTGCAATGGTAAATATTTCAGGATGTTTCACGTTGAGATACATGATGGTCTTCTCTAAAGCTTTCCATCCTTTTAAACCATAAGCTTCGTAAAATGCAGTATTGGGTTTGTAAGCCACACACAAATGATGTGTTGCATCTATAATTGCTTTATTAAAAGCGAAAATCGGATCCTCTTCATTTAATAAATACTCTGGAATTTTATTTAAATCGACATCTAATCCTATACATAGAAAAGATTTCTTTTTATGAATTTGTTCGGTGAGTTGTTGTGTTGTCATGCTATAAAAAAAAGCCTCAAAATGAGGCTCGTTATTAAATATGTTCGTCGCTTGCTTTTAGCTTTTCAGTATTTTCTGCAAGTTGTAATTCGTCAATAATTTTTTGGATATCACCATTTACAATATTTGATAAATCGTAAAGTGTTAAACCAATGCGATGGTCGGTAACACGACCTTGAGAATAATTATAGGTTCTAATTTTAGCACTACGATCTCCAGAACTCACCATACTACCACGTTTTTCTGCGTCAGCCGCATTTTTTATCGCCAATTCTCTTTCATATAAACGCGAACGTAATACTTTAAATGCCTTTTCTTTGTTTTTATGTTGTGACTTTTGATCTTGACATTGGGCTACCAAACCTGTTGGTTCATGTGTTAAACGTACTGCTGAATATGTTGTATTTACAGACTGACCTCCTGGACCTGACGAACAGAAAAAGTCGATTCGAACATCTTTAGGATTAATCTCCACATCAAACTCTTCAGCTTCAGGAAACACCATACAAGTTGCTGCACTTGTATGTACACGCCCTTGAGTTTCCGTTTGAGGCACACGTTGAACACGATGTACTCCAGCTTCAAATTTTAATGTACCATAGACATCTTCACCAGAGACTTCAAATTGAATTTCTTTGAATCCACCATTGGTCCCTTCACTATAGTCTACCACATCAACTTTCCAGCCTCTACCTTCACAATATTTAGTATACATTCTAAATAAATCACCTGCAAAAATACTGGCTTCATCTCCACCTGTTCCAGCACGCAATTCTACAACAGCATTTTTAGCATCTTCAGGATCTTTAGGAATCAATAGCACTTTTATTTCTTCTTCAAGTGCAGGAATCCCAGTTTTAGCTTCATCATATTGCATTTTAGCCATTTCCACCATTTCAGGATCACTTCCATCTGCAATAATTTCTTCTGCTTCTTTAAGATTATCAGAAAACTCAAGATACGCTTCGCGTTTATCCATTAATAATCTTAAATCTTTGTATTCTTTATTCAGTTGCACATAACGCTTTTGATCTGTGATAATATCTGGCTGAATGATTAAATCACTCACCTCATCGAAGCGTTGTTTTATGATCTGTAATTTCTCTAACATCTATCTCTAAAAATTGTGATTCAAAAATACAATATTTTATGGATTTTAAGTCGTTGATTAATTGTTAACAACTCAGAAAAATATTTTTTTTAGTTTTTACGTTATAAGTGATATGCGAAAGCAATTTACCTCAATACTAAACTATTACAAATCAATGGCTTTCTGGTCGTTTTTGGTTACACTTTCTATAACGATTATTAATCCGGAATTGATTTTAGCACTAAGTACTAAATTGTGCCTAGTCTTCTTATTATGGTTTATGTTAGGCGACAGAAAAATGAGACAACGACTTCGTTTTTATCGCATCCGAGGTGTATCTAACTTAAAGTTCTTTAGTGTGATTTTTTTATTTGACAGCTTTATAACTTGTACGTTTCTGCTTCTAATAAAAGGGTTTATCTAATACTCAAAAGTTCCAAACTCACTTGAAATTGTCAATTTTTTTGTTTCTGAAGCTTCCACACGACCAATGATTTGAGCATTCACATTAAAAGACTTAGAAATAGCGATAATATCTTCGGCAATTTCAGGAGACACATATAACTCCATTCGATGTCCGCAATTAAACACTTGATACATTTCTTTCCAATCGGTTTTAGATTGTTCTTGAATAAGCTTGAACAAGGGTGGAATTCCAAACATATGATCCTTTACTATGTGCAAATTATCAATAAAATGAAGAATTTTGGTTTGTGCTCCACCTGAACAATGTACCATTCCGTGTAGTGAATCGCTTTTATATTTTGAAAGAATTGCTTTTATAATTGGCGCATAAGTTCTTGTTGGAGATAATACTAATTTACCAGCATCAATTGGAGC
Organism: Psychroserpens sp.; assembly: GCF_045105015.1. Taxonomy (GTDB): domain Bacteria; phylum Bacteroidota; class Bacteroidia; order Flavobacteriales; family Flavobacteriaceae; genus Psychroserpens. Next base: position 21,689 of record NZ_JBGCCX010000163.1, on the reverse strand, counting down.
GTTTTCAATAGCATCAGTCAGTTTTGTTTGACCAGAGTACACCAAATCTTCAGGAACAGACGCGTCAAAGCTTTCAGGATATTTTTCGGCTAAATCTTTATGAAATACATCGTGACGTGCAGACGTTAATCCGTTGCTTCCCATACCTCCATTGTATTCCGTTTCATAAGTTGCTTGTCCGAAACTCTCCAGGCCAACAATAACATCTCCAGCTTTAATATTAGCATTATCAATAACATTGCTGCGTTTCATACGAGCAGTGACTGTGGAATCGACGATTATCGTTCTTACTAAATCTCCAACATCGGCTGTTTCTCCTCCAGTAGAATGAATTGTTACACCAAACGACTTTAGGTCTTTGATTAATTCTTCAGTACCAATAATAATTGCAGAAATAACCTCACCAGGAATTAAGTTTTTATTTCGACCAATAGTAGAAGACAACATGATATTATCGGTCGCTCCAACACATAATAAATCATCAATATTCATTATTAAAGCATCTTGAGCAATACCTTTCCAAACTGAAATATCTCCAGTTTCTTTCCAATACATATAAGCCAAAGAGGATTTTGTACCTGCACCATCAGCATGCATAATCAAGCAATAATCATCATCATTAGTTAAATAATCAGGAACAATTTTACAAAAAGCTTTAGGGAATAATCCTTTATCAATATTTTTTATGGCATTGTGAACATCTTCTTTGGATGCTGAAACACCACGCTGTGCATAACGTTTGCTTATGTCTTGGCTCATAATCTATAATTATGACCACAAAAGTAAGGATTGTTATTTATTTTTTACCGTAATATTCATCATTTAAAAGATTAGAATCGATAACGGTGGCTTGCTCTTTTACTTTATTAGATTTGACTTTAGATCCACCAAAATAAAAATTGACACCTAAAGCTATTCTAAAAAACGTATCGTCAGAATCACCAGCTTCAAGTCCGTCAAGTTCATCACTAAGAACGTAGTTATAATCTGCGTATAATTTAACTCCTATTTTTTCTGTAGCGATATATTCAATGCCAGCACCTCCTTGAAATTTGCTAGCCGTATCTTTAAAATGATTTGAAGCATTTAAACCTGCGCCTGCAAACACATATGGTGAAAACCTGTTATGTGGCAGAATGGTTGCTTCTAGGTTAATATCAAATGACATAAAACCTTCGTTATAAATATCGATATATGCTAAATTAAATTTATGATATCCAACATCTACACCAAAGTGAGGAGTAAAATATCGCTTGTAACCTAAATGGCTATAGATTTCAAACATAGGGTCAATGAAATCTCCGTTTATTACTGATGTACCTAGAGCCACATCTACGACATTAGTCCCACGTAAGTCGTAAAATTCAGTTTTATAAGTGTTCTTAACTTTAACTTCGCTTTGTTCTTGTGAGGATTCTTCTTGAGCAAATACAGTTGCTGACATTAGCATCACTAAAAGAATGGCTAATGCTTTTGAATATAATGGTCGTGCTATCATCAATTTTATATTAATTAAACTTGTTAACTAATAACAAAAGAGAATTGAGGTTCACAACTTATGGGACAATTGTATTGTAATATAAAAAATTAATTGTCAATAGGTTCCATTTAATAATATTTCACCTAAAACAAAAAAAGACAAACGAGATTTATAATCCGTTTGTCTTTCTAGTCAAAAGAATTTATCTAAAGACTGTTCCTTTTGTAACTGAAAAATGTTTACGATTCTGCTTGTAAACGTAATTCTGTCTTAACGACATCATCATGTGTTAGGTTCTCATTGACATCCGTAGAGTCATCTTGAGAGAATAGCAATGTAGCAAACATCAAAGCAGCTACACTAAGTAGTAACTTTTTCATTTTTACAAAAATTGATTAATAGCACTACAAACATAATCAATTATGACAGTGAATATCTAGTGTTAACATATTATTCGATTAGTTGCAAAAATAATGCGTTGAAATACCACTTTTTTCCTACAAATAGGGTCAGTTTACGTACAAAAAAAATAAATTTTAACATAAAAAAACCTGTAAAACTCTCGAAATGGAAGGTTCTACAGGTTGATTTAACAATTACTTTTTTATATCAAAATCAATTCATTCCTATCAGATTTGAATTAATTGTACTTGTTTGATTATTGTCATCAATTTTCTTTGATGAAGACTTAGACGTTTTGGATCCAATATAAAAATTCAGGCCAATGAGTGCATTAAAATACAACTCATTTACTCCTTGCATTAATAAAGATCCATTTTGTTCATCATATACATAGTTTGTTTCAATAGACCCAGTAATTGCTATACTATTTGTTATTAGGTAATCTAGACCTAAACCTCCTTGAACTTTATAATTTTGATCATTAAGATCGTTAGATGTCAAAATTCCTGCTCCTATAAATAGATATGGAGTAAGTTTGTTATTTGGAAACACGTACCATTCAAGATTCAAATCGCCTGAGAGGAATCCTTCAGTTTCAAAACTATAATCTTCTATATCAAACTTTTTTAGATTTCCATTAATATTCAAATTAGGTGTTAGAAATCGCTTATATTGTATTTGAATGAAATTTTCTATTTCAGGAATAATCTTTTTATCATTTAAGAGTGAACTTCCAGCGCCAATCATAATAATATTTTTGGCTCGAATACTAGATTTTGAAAGCGAATCGGTCTTTTCGCCAATTGCAGTTAAATCTTGAGCAAAACTTTGTATTGAAAAGAATACAATTAAGCCGAAAGTCAAAGACTTAAATGTAGTAGGTTTATAATTCATAATCACATTTTAATTTGCGTACGGCAACTGCAGTACACTTGTTGTTATTAGGGATAACTTATAAAATGGATTAATTAATTAAGAGTACAATTAAAATTTATACTATGAACACTAATTGCTAAGATTTACAATTATAGGGGTGTACTCATATTCACAATTGTGGGACAAATAACCGAAATTGTTTATGAACATATATTAAAAATTCGACTAGTGGTCAATAAACTAGACAAGTAGTTGTTTTCTGTCAAAACTACTTTGTAAATAACAACTCTCGGTATTTAGTTAATGGCCAAAGTTCGTCGTCTACCATTAATTCTAATTTATCACAATGATATCTGATATCTTCGAAAAGCGGCTTTACAGTATTACAATAGACACTAGCTTTGTTTTCAATATTATTAATAGTATTGGCTTGTTTACGCTCTTCGATCATCTTTGTAACATTAGAATTAATACCTTCAATATGATTAGAAATTTGTTCAATTAGATTCAATTGTTCTTTGGCTAATTTCTTAAACGATGTCCCATAAATTTCTTTTAAGCCTTTAACATTATCTATTAATATATTTTGATAACGAACAGCAGTAGGGACTACATGATTTCTAGCTATATCTCCTAAAACACGACTTTCTATTTGAATTCTTAATACATATTCTTCAACTTCAATTTCATAGCGCGCTTCAACTTCCACTTTATTCATGACTTTCATCTCTTCAAAAAGACAGATTGCTTTTTTAGACACTTTGGCTTTTAATGCTTCAGGTGTGGTTTTATTATTACTTAAACCACGTTTCTTTGCTTCTTTCTCCCAAGCTTCTCCATAACCATTACCCTCAAAAAGAATATGTTTAGACTTCTTTATATACTCTCTTAAGATGTTAAAAATAGCATCATCTTTCTTCATATCTTTTTTTGAAATCAATGCATCAACTTCTACTTTAAAATCGGTCAATTGTTTAGCAACAATGGTATTTAGAACTGTCATTGGGTTGGCACAATTTGCAGTAGAACCTACGGCTCTAAACTCAAACTTATTTCCTGTAAAGGCAAATGGAGATGTTCGATTTCTATCTGTGTTATCTAACAAAACATCAGGTATTTTACCTACTACATTTAATTTTAAATCTGTTTTTTCCTGAGGTGATAATTTTCCATTTGTCACATTTTCTAATTCATTTAAAGTATGGGTTAATTGTTCACCAATGAACACTGAAATAATTGCAGGAGGCGCTTCATTTGCACCCAAGCGATGGTCATTACTTGCTGATGCTATAGCTGCTCTTAGCAGCTCTTCGTTGTCGTAAACCGCTTTAATTGTGTTTATAAAAAAAGTTAAAAACTGAAGATTACTCATTGGTGTTTTCCCTGGACTTAATAAGTTTACTCCAGTATCGGTACTTAAACTCCAGTTATTATGTTTACCTGAACCATTAACTCCTGCAAAAGGTTTCTCATGAAATAAAACTTTAAAGTTGTGGCGTTCAGCAACTTTGTCCATCACGTCCATAAGAAGTGAGTTATGATCAACAGCTAAATTTGCTTCTTCATAGATTGGAGCTAACTCAAACTGATTTGGAGCCACTTCATTATGTCTTGTTTTTACTGGAATTCCTAGTAACATGCATTCCGTTTCTAAATCACGCATATAAGCCATTGCTCTATTAGGTATGGTTCCAAAATAATGATCATCTAACTGTTGACCTTTTGCAGGCGAATGTCCTAGAAGTGTTCTACCAGTCAATGTAATATCTGGCCTAGACATGGCTAAACCACTATCTATTAAAAAATACTCTTGTTCCCAGCCTAAAGAAGCATTAACTTTTTTGACATTCTTATCAAAATATTTACACACTGAAACAGCAGCATTATCTACTGATTGAAGTGCTCTGAGTAATGGCGTTTTATAATCTAAGGCCTCTCCTGTATAAGACACAAAAACAGTTGGAATACATAAGGTCGTTCCGTAGACAAATGCTGGAGAGGTTGGATCCCAAGCAGTATAACCTCTTGCTTCAAAAGTGTTTCTAATACCTCCATTAGGAAAACTTGAAGCATCTGGTTCCTGCTGAACAAGTTGTCCGCCACCGAATTTTTCAATTGCCAATCCATTCCCTATGGTTTCAAAAAAAGCATCATGCTTTTCAGCTGTTGCTCCAGTTAGTGGCTGAAACCAATGCGTATAATGTGTCACGCCTTTAGAAATTGCCCATTCTTTCATACCAGTTGATATATGATCTGCAACAGTTCGATCTATTTTAGCACCTTTTTTTACAGCATCAATAACACTATCATAAGCCTCCTTAGTTAAATATTGTCGCATGACAGATTCACTAAACACATTAGAACCAAAAATTTCTGAGCGTCTCACATGCTCATCAACGTTAACTGGTTTATGGTTAAAAACTTCTTTTAATGCATGAAATCTTAAAGTAGACATAATAATAGATATTAAATTATAGGGCAAAAATAACAATTTTTTAAATTTTAAATAATTAACCCCTAAAAAAAATAGGGTTTAAACAGCTGTTAATAACATTTTAACTAAAAAGACCCCTATTTTTTTTGAACAACTAATAAAAATTATAATATTTGTGCTTTCAATTTTATAAAAAATCAATTATCATGAGTAAATCGAAATTAGAATACATTTGGTTAGATGGACACAAACCAACTCAAAACATGAGAAGCAAGACTAAAGTTGTAGATGATTTTAGTGGCAAATTAGAGGATTGCGATATTTGGTCTTTTGATGGTTCTTCTACAGAACAAGCATCTGGTGGTGCCTCAGACTGTTTATTAAAACCTGTAGCCATTTATCCAGATCCTGTTAGAAAAAACGGTTTTCTAATAATGGCTGAAGTTTTAAAAGCAGATGGCACTCCACACGAGTCAAATGCTAGAGCAGCTATTGAAGACGAGGATAATGATTTCTGGTTTGGTTTTGAACAAGAGTACTTTTTAATGGATTCTAAAACAGATTTACCATTAGGATTTCCAAGAGGTGGTTTTCCTGGCCCACAAGGTAAATACTATTGTTCTGTTGGAGGACGATATACCTGGGGAAGAGATCTTGTTGAAGAACATGCAGATTTATGTATTGAAGCTGGATTAAATTTTGAAGGTATTAATCAAGAAGTTGCTCCTGGACAATGGGAATTTCAATTATTTGCAAAAGGCGCAAAAAAAGCAGGAGACGAAATTTGGATTGCTAGATATTTACTAGATCGATTAACTGAAAAACATAACTACTATATTGAATATCATCCTAAACCTATTAAAGGGGACTGGAATGGCTCTGGTATGCACGCTAATTTCTCTAACACGACTTTAAGAACTTGTGGTTCTCAAGAAGTATATGAAAAAATATGCGAAGCGTTCAGACCCGTTACCGACGAACATATGGATGTTTATGGTGAGTTTAATGATGAGCGTTTAACAGGTTTACACGAAACTGCACATGTTTCAGATTTCTCATATGGTGTTTCAGATAGAGGCGCTTCAATTCGAATTCCAATTATCACAGTTGAGAAAGGATGGAAAGGATGGTTGGAAGATCGTCGTCCGGCTTCAAACGGAGATCCATACAAAATTGCTGGACGAATTATTAAGACTGTGAAATCAGCTAATATTAGTTAGATTAAAACTATATATCACTTTTAAAAACGTCTTCTTTAATTCAAGAAGGCGTTTTTTTTATTTAAGAAGTAAAGGCGAAAAAGATAAAAAGCCCATAACTCACAACTAACAACAAACCCTTATATCTTGAAATATTAAGTCGTTTTGGAATAAATATTAAAGGAATCAATACAGCTGCAAAAGCCAGCATCCAATAAATATCACGAGTTAAAATTGAAGCATCTGTAACTTCAATCGTTTTTACAAGAGATGTTAAACCCAATACTGAACCAATATTAAAAATATTTGACCCTATTAAATTACCTAGTGACAAAGCTTTCTCCTTTTTAACTGCAGCAATCACTGATGCTGCTAGCTCTGGAACACTTGTACCTATTGCAATAACAGTTGCAGCAATTACAGCATCACTAACACCAAGAGCAGTTGCTAATTCTTTAGCTCCATCTACCAACCATACTGATCCAAAATACAAGGCAGTTGCACCAATTAGTAACCAAATACTAATTTTAAAATTTGAAACTATTGCAAGATTATCATCGACCTCTTCTACTACTTTTTCTTTTTTGGCTGCTTTCAACAGAATAACTAAAAACAAAATGAGAGCTGAAAATAAAACACCTCCTTCAATACGTGAAAGCTGATTATCGTTATTCAGAAAATAATACAACACTATTGAAAACAACATCATCGCTGGCCAATTCAGTTTGTAAAAACTCTTATCTACAGCAATAGAACTCACCAAAGCAGTTATTCCTAAAACCAAACCAATATTAGCTATGTTTGAACCGATAACATTATTAATAGCTATTGCTGGTGATCCAGTTAAAGCCGCATTTAAACTCACTAAAAGTTCTGGAGCAGATGTTGCAAAACTAACAACCGTCATTCCAATTACCATTTTGGAAATATTTAATTTAAATGATAATGCCACAGAGGAACGCACTAAAAACTCTCCTCCTACAACTAAAAGCAACAATCCTAAGATGATCCAAACTAAACTCATGTAATCCAATTTTTTGCGAAGATACTACTTCATCTGATTAATAATAAACTCATCCATGAAAACTTAAATTTTAGTTAAATAACTAATTTAATAGTTGTATAACTATAAAAATAGTTATAGATTTGTTCACATAAAATTAAAATTACTGATTGTGCAAAAACTAACAAATAAAGAAGAAGAAATCATGCACATCTTATGGAAGTTGGAAAAAGCTTTTGTAAAAGATGTCTTAGCAGAAATCGAACAAGACAAGCCACATTACAATACCCTCTCTACCATTATTAGAAATCTAGAAGACAAAGGTTATGTGAGTTATCATGCCTATGGAAAAACCCATCAATATTTTCCTGTAGTAAGTAAAGAAATTTATAAAAAGCGTTTTATGAATACTGCCATCGAGAGTTATTTCAATAACTCTTATAAAAATGTAGTTTCATTTTTTGCGAAAGAAGAAAAAATTAGCGTCGATGAATTAAAAGACATTATCGCCTTAATTGAAAACAAAAAATAATCATGGAATATCTTTTAAAATCATCAGCTGTTATTCTTCTATTTTATTTATGTTTTTATCTTTTTTTGAAGAAAGAAACATTTTTTCAACATAACAGAGGGTTTTTATTGACAGGCATAATAATCGCATTAGTTTTTCCTTTGATTGTCATTCCTGTCTATATACCCATTGAAACTACTCCAATTGTATTACCAAAAATTGAACAAATTAATTCAAATATGTTGCAAGTAGTTGAGCAGTCATCTGTTTCTAAATTTGAATGGAGTAGCCTTTTACCCATTATTTACACTATTGGTTTATTATTATTTTTTATTCAATTCATTTTTCAATTTGGGTCATTAGCATTATTAGTACTTAAAAACCCAAAGAATAAAGATGGTCTATATACTTATGTAACTGTCAACTACAATATTTCACCATTTTCATTTTTTAAGTGGATTGTATATAACCCTGAAAACTATCAAAATGAGGAATTAGAATTAATTCTTACGCACGAAAAAGTACATGCTAGCCAACTACACTCAATTGATATCCTAATAACTCAATTAGCCTGTGTGATTTTTTGGTTCAATCCGTTAATATGGTTATACCGAAAAGCTATAAGACAAAATTTAGAATATATAGCAGATTTTAAAACTCAGTCAGCTTCAAATAAAGATAGAACATATCAGCATTTATTGCTAAAAACTAGTATAACAAATCATCAAATTCCTTTATCAAATAATTTTTACAATTCATTAATCAAAGAACGAATCATTATGTTAAAAAAATCAAGATCAAACAAAAGAAAACAATGGCGTTACTTATTTATTCTTCCGATGCTAGCTGTTTTACTAATGAGTGTGAACACTAAAGAAATATTCATAGAAAAAGAAGTAGTTTCTGAAACCAGTAAAAATATATTAGGCCTTTTTAATGGTAATGATTCTGAAGTGATAGAAATTATTATTACTAAAAACACAAGTGATGATGATTTACAAAACATAGAAAAAGAGCTAAAAAGCAAAGGAATTACATTTGACTACAGTGGTGTCAAACGAAACTCTGATGGTGAAATTATTAGTATCAGTACTGAATTTAAAAATTCAGAAAACTCTTCTAATTATAATATTTCTGGTAAAGAAGGCATCAAATCATTTCGCTTTAATAGTAGTAATGATAGCTTTGGTGTTGGCACCATAGACAAAAAAACTTTTGTTTTCACTTCAGAAGGCAAAAACGTAAAAGCTCAATCTACAAATAGTGCAGATAAAATAATCATCATTGAAGAAAATGATAGCAATAACGGTTCTGGAACAAATGTGAAAGTTTGGAAAAGCAAAGACACGATTTACACTACAAAAAATAATAATAGATTTACATTTTCAAGTGATGACGATGATAATGAAGAGCCCATATTTATAATTGACGGCAAAAAAGTTAAGAAATCTATATTTGAAAACGTAGACTCTGACGATATCGAATCTGTATTTATATTGAAAGATAATAATGCTACAAAAAAATATGGTGAAGATGGTAAAAACGGTGTCATCGTTATGACCAAAAAAGGATCAAAAAACTCATCTTCTGAAGATCATGTTATTATTAAATCCTCTAATAATTTTACAATCAAAACAGATGGTGACGATCCACTGGTTATTTTAAACGGAAAAATTGTAGGTCAAAATGACATGAAAGATATTAATCCTGATGATATCCTAAGCGTTGATGTTTTAAAAGACAAGAGTGTCACAAAACGTTATGGCAAAGAAGGTGAAAATGGAGTCATTATAATTAGAACAAAAAAGAATAATTCTGTAAAAAGTGAACTCCTTAAGAAAGGCAACTATTTATACATAATGGATGGTAAAGAAATTTCTAAATCGGATTTAGAAAAAATATATTCAAAAGAAACTGTATCAAGTTTAACAGTTTTGGATAAAAAAGAGGCTATTGAAAAATATGGACAGAAAGGAAAAAATGGTGTTGTGATTGTAACTAGCAAAAACAACAAAAACTACAATACAGAAACCTTAATTGATTCTGATGTCATTATATATGAAAGTGAACAAAAAGGACCATGGAAAATTGAAAGTGCAGTATCTTCAGTTTATGTAATAGATGATGATGGTGATATTAATGCCATTGAATTTGTTATCACTAAAAGCTCATCAGATGCGTTTTTAGACAAACAGAAAAAAGACCTTAAAGCACAAGGGATTGATGGTAAAAGATCAAAAGGTAAGCGTAATAAAGCGGGAGAAATTACTTGCATTAAAATTACTTTAGATGATAACAACGGACGAAAATCTAGTGCGAGCTGGAAAGAAAAAAGCGAAGCGATTCCTGATATCGTAATGGGTAAATCTAGAGACGACAAGCTTTTTGTTAGAGCTATTGGAAACTAAAACTTATAAAAAACCCCAAATTTAAATTTGGGATTTTTTATTTAATTGATAATTATCTTTTTAATCAGCTCTTGATTACTTGAATATAGTTTTAACAAGTAAATGCCACTAGATAATTCTAGATCTACGTAAGAATCATTTTGTAAACTAAAATATTTCAGCATTCGACCATCAATAGAAAACACTTCTATTTTAGTTTCACTTTTAAGACCTTTAATAAACATTCTATTTGAAGTAGGATTAGGAAACACCTTTATCGATTCAGCATCAAACTGAGACACACTTAAAGGCTGCATCCAAGTTTCTCCAATTTCTGTACCCCAAATATACTCGACCAAATCTGGCTGATCTATAAATGGGTTACGATTAAATTGCCATGTATAAACGACATTATTTCGGTTCATTTCATAGTCATCTGGAGGGTCATTTCGGTGCCAATCTAGCAACGTAGCTAAATCTCCTAAAGGTTCATTATTAGTCATTGGATATCCATTTACAACTTGAAGTCCGTTAAATCGTATTTCCATATATAATACACTTCTTGCCACATCACCACGAAAACTTTCTCCTATTCTCAATGGATCTCCAGACGAAGCATCTGAACCATCATAACCACCCAAATTTGGATCACCATAATGTTTATTATTTCGAGTACTATTTTCTGGTCCATCAACAGCTCTTAGCGCATGTGCATCAGAATTACCATGGCGAAGTGAATCTGCTGTTGTATTCCAAAAGATATCTCTTCCGTCTGCAATATCATCTTCATCAATATCGAAAAAACCACCACGTGAACGCGGATATGTATGTTCTCTATTCCACTTTTCAAAATTATTTGAAGTAGTTTGAAAATCTAATTTAGGACGCGCTTGCTCTGTATACGCTAACCAAACTTGATTACTATTTTCGGGATTTTGATCTGCTTCTTTCAGAATATCAATAACATCAGCATAAGTTTGTGCTCTCACAACACCTTCTTCAGCAATAATATCTTGTAAGGCTTGTCGAAGTTGAGTATCTGCTAAACCATCTAAACTATCATAATAACCATTAGGTTGTGTACTACTTACGTCTCCAAAAGTCGGATTTAAAGGTGTACCAAAATTAGCAGTTGTAAAGTCATTATCGATAATTCTAATCTCAATATTATCATTTAGCTGAACGTATGCCACTGGCAAGCTTTCAAAACGAATTCTAGTAACCTCATCACCTTCATCATCAGCATCATCAACAAGTGAAATTGTTGTTGAAGCCATATTCTGTCCATTAGGAATTGTAATTGAAGTATTTCCTGTATAATCTGAAGTATTAAATCCGAAATTATTTAGCAGAATATTAAAATTTAAATCTTCTGTTAAGGTTTCTTCTGCAGTGAATGTAATATCAAAACTTTCATTTTCATTATACTGAGATTGCGCAACACTAATTGTAATACCATTGAAAATGACTCCACTTCCATCGTTCAACTGTCTTGGTGTAGGAGTTGTAGACATATAAGAAACACTTCCTGACATATCTTCGAAACGCTGAATAGAATTAGTATTGTTACTAGAACCCTCATTAATTTGTTCTATATCTAGAAAATTAGGGTGGTCATTAAAAATATCGATTAAATCTAAATCATCACTATCTGAAGTATCATAAATTAGCACATCGATAAGATTATCTATAGTTGCAACAGTTTCTTCTGGGAAATCAAAATCATTAGCTTGATAAATGGCAACAGCATCTGCTCCGTTTTGGATTACATTTTCAGAAATCAATAATTGAGGTACTGGAGACACCGAATTACTACCAATCAATAGAATTCCATTAACATCTGTAACAAATCCATCTAGATCAATAGTGAAATAGCTAGAATTCATACCAGAAGTAGATCCATTAAAAAACACAAGCACATAACCATCAAGAGAAAAGTTAGGAGTTTCAGAAAGTAATTCTACAAATTCCATATTGTCGGTTCCAGGCGTATCACAATCAAGTTCATTAATGACAACCTGAGAAAATAATGAATTTGCAATTAATGCAAAGAAAACAAGAAGTAAAGAAGATTTCATTTTAAGAGTCTATTTTACGCAAATGTAACACCTAATTAAGTATAATCGATTTTCAAGATTATTAAATAACTAATTTTAACATAAAAACGACAAAATTCACCCCTTTTTAAAAAGAGTAGATTTCAAATTTTGAAGAATTCACGAAGATGAAAATGCAAAAAACTGTAATTATTATAACAAAACCTCCCTTGGTTTAAAAAAAACCTCTCAAAAACCCCCTTAAACTATTACAATTTATAACAAATAAAAATATTATAGTTATAAATAAAAACTTTTATCAAGACAGTCACATAAATATTGAAACTTATTTCGTCTTTTTAGTTATGGTATTATATTCAATTTCATGAATTTAGCTAAAAACATTTGGTGATCGGATTTCCAAGGTTATATATTGAAAACTCAAACGAAAAAATAATCAAATAATTAACCTTAAAAAATCAAAACATTATGATGACATTAGCGAAACTGATAATCGACTTAATCTTTTCTATTTAATAATAAAAAGATTAATTGCAATCAATCAAGAATCAATCAACCAATAATGTAAAACTTAGTCTAGAATAAGTTTTACATTTTCTCTTTTAATACCCATTTGGTAGCAAATTTCAAAAGCTGTATTTTTAAGAATCAAAATATAAAATCCTGATGAAGAAAAAGGTTTTTAGAACACTGGCTAAAATCAACAAAGCAGTCTTACCTAGCTATACGAAACGTAAGCTTGATTTAAGCAAAGCTAGTAAACTACAATTAATAATTATTGGCTGGAGAGTTTATGTCACCAAAAATGCCTTAGAATAGCACAAAACAACCTGATGTTCTTCTTTTTTAGTCACAGTAATTAAATAATTTCATTTGTGTTAAACGATCAACAATCATTTGTATAACATAAAAAAACTCCAATACTCTGAAAGTATTGAAGTTTAAATTATTAAAAAAAATTATTCTTTTATCGTTTGATAAATTGTTGTGTGAACACTTTTCCATCAGATTCTAAACGTAAGAAGTAACTACCTTGACTTAAGTTTGAAACGTCAATTGAATGTGATTCTAACTTTAGATTCATCATACGCTTACCATCAATACTGAAAATCGTTGCAATTTTTCCAACTAAGCTAACAGGACTTTCAATATTAATTACTTTTCCAACTGGATTAGGATGAATAAGAATGTTTTCTAGAGTTTCATCTTCTATACTTAATGTTTGTCCTTCAATAATTTCATGATGTGTGTTGATTCCAGGATTTAAAACATTATCTACAATTCCTGATGGCCAATAAATAATAATATTAGTAATGGCAGTATCAGTTCCAATTCCAAAATGCGCATTTAGCGTACTCATAAAACGAAACCCTTCTCCACTTCGTACGTCACGAATTTGAATACCTGAGGCAGTATGTACTTCTACTCTTGCTCCAATTCCATTTATATTACTTTGAACACCAGTGGTAGTAATTTTAACCCAATTATTTGTTGTTGTATCATTTGTGTATAGTGTTCCTCCAGAAATAACATCAATAAATCCATCATCATTCAAATCTCCAAAAGAACCATTGTTCCCTGCTAAAATATTATCGTAGAGTGTGAATGTCATGTCTCCATTTCCAAACAAAATATTTCCATGAGATGCAATATCTAAATTCCCATCATTATCAAAATCATAAGTACAGTTTTCAATTCCAGTTGATGTTAAATCTAAAACTCCTGATGTACCAGTAACTTCAACAAAAACACCATTCCCATCGTTTCTTAATAATTTAGATGTACCAGAACTAGCGCCAATATAGGCATCCATGTCACCATCATTATCATAATCTCCCCAAGCCGAAGACCAAGTTTGCATACCATCATCTAGTCCTTGTGCAGGAGCGGTATCTGTATAAGTCCCGTCACCATTATTAGTAAACAATTGATTGATTGGTCCTCCACCACATTTTGCAATAAACATATCAATATCACGATCGTTATCATAATCGATCCAAACAGAACCGTAGTTTCCTCTAACAAGCCCTAGATCACCTTGACCATATGATAAATTTCCATTACCATCATTTATATAGTACACATTAGCATCAACATCATGACACACAAAAGCATCCAAATGTCCATCATTATTAATGTCAGCAAAGTTTGAACGTTGGGAAAACACATATTCTGGACCTGAGGCTTGGGTAAATCCTGTTCCTGTTGCATTAGCTTTCATAAAGGTAACACCGCTTCCGCCACCATATAATAAATCTGTAAAACCATTCCTATCAAAATCGGCTGCTGCCAAACTCCAAGAAGGTGAATTTGCTGCATTAGATGTTGCTATGTTAGTTCCTGTAGGACTTAAACCACCACCAGGTTGCTGATAAAATATATTAACATTGGTATTACCAATAGAAACAACATCATCTAAGAAGTCACCATTCATATCTACTGCTGCTCTTTGCGTACCAATAACTCCAACTCCTGATGTTGTAAATGTTACAGGTGCAGGTGGCGCTAATGTCGCGAATGTATGAGGTCCACCCCAAAGACTAGAATCCATTCCACAAATTGCGCGAACATACACTTCATAGATTCTTCCTGCTTCCAAAGTAGTTATATTAGCACTTGGCATATTTACAGTTGTTCCAGATCCTGTAGGAGTTCCTGTTCCTGCCAATTGCACAATATATTCCCAAGTGTTTTCTCCACTGTTTGGAGTCCAAGAGACAGTTGTTGACGTTTGTGTTATGGCTGATGCTACAATACTTGAAGGTGCAATACAAAAAGTCCCACAAGTTTCTACACGTACATAATCAATAGACATATCTCCTGCAAAACCAACTCCTGTTCCTGTATGACTAAATTCGATATATATTATTTGTCCCAAATACGCATCTAAATTGACACCTACAGGAACCCATCCTTCATTTTCACTTGTTTGTAATTCTCCAGTATGCGAAAACAATGTTGTAAATGGTCCACTTGCAGAGGCTCCAACGTTCACGTTAAGAGTTCCCATATCATCTCCATAAGCATGCATATAAAATGACAATTCAGCACCATCTGTAGCTGTTGACAAATCTATTGCTGGACTAACAGCTGAAGCAGTTGCGGCAGTATCTCCAGACGCTTCATAATTCATAAAATTAGAACCACTAAATGCATTTTCTGGACCAGTTTGAGCAGACCCAGAATCGTTAGGGATTTCCCAAGTACCATCTCCATTGTTTAAATTTCCTGTCCAACCATTAGCAGAGTCAAACTCTTCTGTAAATATAAATGTTGAAGAATCAGAACCGCAATTCACACCAACAGGTCCATCTGGCGGACAATTACTTTGCATTACAGAACCACTATTTACTGAGCAATTTAAATCTTGGTCATTTTGGATATTGATGACTACATCAGTAGCGTTTGTAAAGGGGCCAAACTGAAGATTTCCAGCTGCAGTTAAGGATTGTGTTGGACTAGATTGATTATCTGAAACTGTTAGGGAAGTTGCAGACCCAATATCTGAAACATTAACATCTACGAAAAACCCACCACTAACATCACAATCATTCACTACCGCATAAGTTGCGACTGGATTTGAACAGGTTGCACAAGTTACATCAAAATCCCATTGAACATAATTATTATTGTCACAGCTGATCACAGTGTCAGAATCTACAGAAATTGTAATCGTATCTCCATTTGATTGAAATGCAAGACCAGTTAGATCTCCATCATTTCCATAACCATTGTATATCTCAGATCCATCCGTATTTAATACAATTAATCTGTCCCAGTTATTTTCAACTTGTCCAGCATTAAAAGCTACTCGTAAATCTGACCCATCGGAACTTGTAAAAACGAAACTTGTTTCGTCATCATTAGTGTAACAATATGTCGTATTTGTCGGACCTACCGCACAATCTACAGTCGTTTGTGCACTTGCAAAAAAGCAGGTTACAAATAAGGCTAATAATAGTGTAATTTTTTTCATAAACTAATTTATTAAATTATGATTTCGAAAGAATTCGTATCATAATGTTGGTTATTATTATTCGCATTCAGTTGTTAATCCTTCAATCCATTCACCGATAAGCACAACGGCTTCCTCGTGGATAATGCTTCTACCTAATAGAGGCATTCTTATTTCTTCAGCTGCAGTATTTAATCTAAAATACATTACTGAACGTTCTTTTAATGATGGTTCTACAATTTTTGTCATTCCGGAAATTGCTGAATCTGGATCAACACAAACACCTAAATTGACTTCGTCTGCTGTTTCACCAAAAGCAAAACGCATTGGTCTGTAATCACAATATGCTAATTCTGTATGACAATGAGCACAATTAACATCAATATATGAACGTACTCTTAAGTCGATTGGTTGTGTTTCATCTTTCCAATTTACGACAGTATTTATTGTAGTAGGTAAATTATCTTCTAAATACCCTTCTGATATTAATCTTTCTAATTGATTTTGAATACCATCAGCATACACATACAAATTATTTAAGTTTTGAGGTTTTAAGCCAATGGGTATAAAATTGTTTTGACTTTTATGACATGTTGCACATTCAACTTCAGATGGGATTCTGTATTCAGCAGTTTTAGCAACACCATTTTCTAGGAAATCTATATTAGTAAACGACCCTTCAAGACTAAAAGTAGCCTCCGTTTGATCATCATTCCAGATGTAATCCGCAAAATACCAATTATCAGATTTCCTTAACATTAAACGTGTTTCAATAATGCGAGTCGTATTATCTGGCTGAACAGTATTGTAATAGAATGTCTTAATAAGAATTGTTCCAACTGGAAAATTTAAAAAAGTATTATCCGCTGTATAAGTAGCCTGAACATCACTAGGCATCCAAACAAAACGTTTCTTTTTTGCGTAGTCTGTAAACAATGTAGAAATTGGTTCGTAAGGTATGACGCCTGACACAGGCTCTTGTGCTTTCATCTCGCCTTCAAAAAAATTATATTCTGAAAGTGTACTGAAAGGAAAAGCATCTATATCTAAAACTACAGAAGAATCAGGAATTGGCACATAATCGTCTTCTTGTGAATCATCACCATCATCAGCACATGAAAATAAGACCGTAAAAAGCACAATTGTACTAATAACTAATCGTAGTTTATTTAATCTTCGTTGGTTTTTGCGAGGGAACAAGAAAAATATTGGTTGTTAAATTAATTATTAGTTTGTTAGTTATAATATATAACAATTAAAATTACTTTTTCCCTACCTTATTAATTGCTTAATTTTTTAGAAAGAAAAAAACTTTTCCTCAAAGTACAAAAAAAAACTATTTCTTAACAAAGCCTGTTATAAAAAAAGACATTCTTAATTATTAGATAACACATCATAATTATATTTTGAAGACTATTGTTTTGTGATTACTTCAAAAAGGAATATATTTGCACCCACAAAAAAAGGCCTCGTGGCGCAACTGAATAGCGCACTTGATTACGGCTCAAGAGGTTACAGGTTTGAATCCTGTCGAGGTCACTAAAAAAAGCAAGCTATAAAGCTTGCTTTTTTTATGCGTCATTTTTTTCTTCCAAGTCTATTATGTACTCATAAAAAACTATTTGTAACATAAATCACAATTCATATCAAAAGCTCTATATATATTTGCACAAATTAAAATCTTATGGAACACCTATTACAACCTTGGCCTTGGTATGTTTCCGGTCCACTAATTGCTTTTATTATGTTTTTCTTACTCTATTTTGGAAAAACATTTGGCATGTCTTCTAACCTAAGAACACTTTGCTCAATAGGAGGTGCAGGAAAAAAAGTAAAGTTTTTTGATTTTAATTGGAAAGCACAACGTTGGAATCTGGTTGTAGTTCTTGGAGCTGTTATTGGTGGTTTTATTGCACACCAGTTTTTATCGGTTCCTACCAATATCGATTTGAATCCTAAAACTATTGAAGAGCTTAGTCAATTTGGTTTTGAAAATGCTGGACAATCTTTACTCCCTTCCGAACTTTATAGTTGGGATGCTGTACTAAGTCTCAAAGGTATTTTGATTCTTACAATTGGTGGTTTTCTTGTCGGTTTTGGTACTAGATATGCAGGAGGCTGTACTTCTGGACACGCCATTACAGGTTTAAGTAGTTTGCAATTACCTTCATTGATAGCTGTGATTGGCTTTTTTATTGGTGGACTTATTATGATTCATTTATTATTTCCTTTAATTTTTGGTTAGTATGAAAACATTGAAATTTTTATTGGTCGGCATTATCTTCGGAATTATTTTAGTCAAATCTGAAGCAGTATCTTGGTATCGCATCTATGAAATGTTCAAATTTGAATCATTTCATATGTATGGTATTATTGGAACCGCAGTTGGTACCGGAATTATTTTGCTTCTTATTGCAAAACAACTAAAATTCAACAATCTTGAAGGCGCACAGATTAGCGTTCCAAAAAAAGACAAAGGCCTTTACAGATACATCATTGGCGGCACTCTTTTCGGATTAGGTTGGGCATTGTCTGGAGCTTGTCCAGGACCGATGTATATACTAGTAGGAACAGGAGCTTTCACAGTACTTATAGTTATTGCTGCTGCTTTAGTAGGCACCTACGTTTATGGTAGTATTAAAGATAAACTTCCACATTAGCAAAACCTGACATATGTCAGACTTAAGAACGGAATACTTCTTATCTTTGTAATCCTAAAGCCCGTTCCCTTAAAGACTAAAAATTTAAATAAATTCTTATGAAAATCGAACAAATTTATACAGGTTGCTTAGCACAAGGTGCTTATTATATAGAATCTAAAGGCGAAGTCGCAATTATTGATCCGCTTAGAGAAACCCAACAATACATAGATAAAGCAAACGCTAATAATTCAAAAATAAAATACATTTTTGAAACTCATTTTCATGCAGATTTTGTTTCTGGTCATGTAGATTTAGCTAAAAAAACTGGAGCAAAAATTGTTTTTGGTCCAGGAGCAGAAACCACATATGATATTCACTCGGCAAGTGACAACGAACTATTTAAGCTAGGTAATATTACAATTAAAGCATTACATACACCTGGGCACACACTAGAATCAACTACGTATTTATTAATTGACGAAAATGGTAAAAATCATGCTATATTTTCTGGCGATACATTATTTTTAGGAGATGTTGGGAGACCAGATTTAGCGATTAAAACAGATTTAACTAAAGAAGACTTAGCTGGTATGTTATTCGATTCTCTTCGCAATAAAATTATGACACTTGCTGATGATGTCATTGTATATCCAGCTCATGGTGCTGGTTCTGCTTGTGGAAAGAATTTAAGCAAAGAAACTGTTGGCTCAATTGGAGATCAAAAGCACACTAATTATGCACTGAGAGCAGACATGACCAAAGCTGAATTTGTTGAAGAAGTTTTGGATGGCATCGCTCCTCCTCCACAATATTTTGCGAAAAATGCTATGATGAATAAAACAGGATATGATAGTTTTGAAACCGTTTTAAAATCTGGAAACTCACCACTAAATCCAGAAGATTTTGAAGCTATGGCTAACCATGAAGAAGCTTTAGTTTTAGATGTCAGACCACAAAGTGAATACATCAAAGCGCACATTCCTAATTCGATTTTCATTGGTTTGAATGGACAATTTGCTCCTTGGGTTGGTGCATTAATCACAGATTTAAAACAACCTATTTTATTGATTGTTCCAGAAGGAAAAGCCAAAGAAGCTGTTACACGTTTATCTCGTGTAGGTTACGATAATACTTTAGGTTATTTAGAAGGTGGTCTAGACGCTTGGATTGCTTCAGGAAAAGATATTGACACCTTAGAATCTATTTCTGCAGAAACATTTGCTAAACGTGTAAAAGAAGGGAATGTGAATATTTTAGATGTCAGAAAGGATGGTGAATATAAAAGTATGCATATAGAAAATGCGCAACACTTAGCTTTAGATTTCATCAATTCTAAAATGAATGAAGTATCCAAAGATAAAACCTATCACATACATTGTGCAGGAGGCTACAGAAGTGTTATTGCTGCTTCAATATTAAAAGCAAGAGGTTTTCATAATTTAGTCGACATTGCTGGTGGTTTTGGAGCTATTAAAAAGACCGACTTACCAACTACAGAGTTTGTTTGCCCATCAACTTTATAAACTATGGAAAGTACATTGAAAATTCAAAACTTAAAATGTGGTGGCTGTGCAAATACTATCATAACTCGCTTAGAAGAGCTGAAAGGAATTTCTAATGTGTTTGTGAATAATGATGCGCATTCAGTTAGTTTTAATTATACTATTGGTCAAGAACTAGAAGACGTGAAATCACTGTTATCTTCTCTTGGATATCCAGCTGAAGGCGCTTCAAATACTTTAACAAAAAAAGCAAAGTCATTTGTGAGTTGTGCAATTGGCAGAATGAATAGTTAAATTATTTCTGCACTTAAACCAGCTTCTAAAAGCATTGAACAACGAGGTTCCAACTCTTTATATTCACCTGTTTTTACTGTACACCTTCCTTTGTAGTGTACAATAATGGAGCATTGTTCAGCCTGTTCGGGAGTATGATCACAAGCATAAATAAGAGTATCAATGACATGGTCGAATGTATTGACATCATCATTGTACAATAAAATTTCGTTAAGAGGTTGCTCAAGCGTATCGACTTGAACGTCTTCTTTTGTTTTTTCTTTGGTATTATATATTTGGTGCATAGCAACGAACTTAAATAAGTTAGCTAGATAAATTTAAAGATTATTTTTCAAATTTTAAAGCAACCCAGTTATTTCTTTCTAAAGTTTCAACGTGATTTAATCCAAATTTATTACACTCATTTTCAATAATTGAAATATCATCATTGTAAAATCCACTCAAAAATAGAACACCCTTTTCTGATAGAGTATCAATATACGTTTTCATATCTTTAAGCAGAATGTTTCTGTTGATGTTTGCAATTACAACATCATAAGTACGTCCTGGAAGCACACTAGCGTCACCTTCTAAAACAGTAATATGTTTAGCATTATTTCGCTCTACATTTTCCAAACTATTTAGATAACACCAGTTATCATAATCAATCGCATCAATTGGTTTTGCCCCTTTCATTTCAGCAAGAATAGCTAATACTCCTGTTCCGCAACCCATATCTAAAACTGACTTATTTTTAAATTCATTTTTTAATATGTGTTGAATCATCATATGGGTTGTTTCATGATGACCTGTACCAAAACTCATTTTGGGTTCGATAATGATATCAAATTTAGTGTTTGGTTTTTCATGAAAAGGAGCACGAACACTAACTAAATTATCAACAATAATAGGATTAAAATTCTTTTCCCATTCTGAATTCCAGTTGGTTTGTTCAATCTCTTCGGAAC